>JAEXCN010000456.1 GCA_023402175.1 Pseudomonadota bacterium
GTTCGGCTTCGTCCGGAGCGACGTCGTTGCGCGCGGCGTCGAGCAGCCGGCCGATGAGCTCGCGCTCCTCTGCGCTCATCGCGCGCCTCCAGTCCCTTGCGATGCACGCACGCGTGCCGCGAGCTTCTCGAACAGCTCGCGCGCGCGACGGAGTCGCGAGGTCGCGGTGCCGAGCGGGATCTCGAGGATCGCCGCAGCGTCCGGGACCGAGACTTGTTCGATGTCGCAGAGATTCAGGACCATTCGCAGCTCCATCGGCATCGCCCCGAGAATGCCGTCGAGGATCTCGAGCGCCTGTTGCTGGCTCATTTCTTCTTCGGGGTTCGGGCGCATCTGCTCGAACTGCTCGAATGCGCCCTCGAGCTCCTCTCGCCGGCGGGCGAAGCCTCGCCGTCCCATGAGGACGACGCGAAACGCCGCCTGCAGGAGGAACTGACGTTCGGCACGCGGGTGGATCGACGACGCCTTCCGGTAGAAGGCGAGGAACGCCTCCTGGGCGACGTCGTCCACCTCGAACTCCGGCACGCCCAGACGCCGGATCGCTCGACGGAGCGATCCGTAGTTGTCCGCGACGGCCGTCCGAAGTCGCTGTTCCAGCAGCCGGTGCTCCAAGGGGTACTCGACCGGCATCGCTACGCGAGCGAGGAGCATCGCCTAACCAACTGCCGACGGTCCTCGGATCGATTTCGAAATCGTCCGTAGGGTGCCGCAATCGGCACGCGGTGTCTCAGAAGAGCGGCACGACGAAATGGAATTCGACCACGGGCGCGAGCGTCGGCGTCGAGTAGGCGACGCCCGCGCGCGTGCGGAAGTCGAACGGCAACAGCGGAGCAACGGCGCCCGCCGACGCCGCGAGCTCGACCGTATGGCCCAGACGCGTCCGCACGCGGCCGACGCCTCCCGCGGCAACCCACGGCCGCACCTCGGTTCGTCCGACCGCAGTGCCCTCCAAGGCCGCGCGCTGCAGGCCGCCTTCTCCGGTCGGGCATACGCTCGCGAACAAGGTCCGCGCCAACAGCGCCCAGGCCGGACAGACGTCCACCCTGGCCCACCCCATCCCGAACGAGAGCGTGCCGTCCCCGTAGCTCTGTGGGATGACGGCACCGAGATTGGTGCTCAAACGAATCGACGACCGGAGCGTCCACGGCAGCTCGATCTCCCCGAACGCGCCGACATAGCCGACGACGCGCGTCCCGGTGGCACCTTGCTGGCCCAGCCCCAATCCGAGCGACATCCGCGGCGGCACCGGACGCGGAGGCGCGGGCCTTCGCACGCGCAGCGGCGTTCGTCGCCTCGAGGGCTCCGATCGAGGCGCCGGGAGCGATTCCGTCGCCGGTGGGGGCTCGGTGGCCGGACGCGGCGACTCCGTGAGATGGCGCTCGAAGTACGCATCCAGCGCGATCGACGAGAAGAGCGCCAGGCCACGGACGACGTCTTCGCACCGATCCGCCACCACCTCGCGCACGCCTTCTTCCTCGGTCGTGAGGAGCGTGACGCGACCGCGATGGCGCTTCTGGTCCCGCACGACCTCGACCCGAAGCACGATCGGCGCCGCGCCGTCGACGACGACGTCGGAGTGCCGTGCGAGCAGCGCGAGGAAGTGGTCCTCTCCCGGACAGGTCGAGGGTGCAGAATATACGAGCCGAGAGCGCAGCTCCGGTCGGCTGTCCGCAAGGGCAGGCCCTGCTCGGAACAGAACGGCGAAGGCGATCGATGCCGCGTGGAGTCGCCATGGCGATCGGCGTCTGAGATGCATCCGACCGGCCAGCTAGCTTCTCGCTCCCCGCTGGCCGTCGCGTTTCGCGCAGCGCTGCATGTACCGCGCGAGCAGAGAGCTAGCCTCACGACGGTGTGAGCAGTGGACGGTGGCGGAGAGCGCCATCGATCGTCTTGGATAGCAGCTACGGATCGTTCACGCAGCGCGAGATCCGCTCCCCGTCGAGGGGGCTCGAAACTTCAGCGCTCGGCGAGCGCGATCGGGGCGCCGGTCTTCTTCAGCCACCAGAGCAGGCCGATGAGGAGCATCCGTCGATCGTCGACGAACGAGGGCTTCTTGCCCTCGAAGAGGTGCCCCGCGAACTGGAACGCCCAGCCCGTCGAGAACATCGCAGCTGCGAGTGGCAGGCCGACGACGGTGGCGCCGACGGGCAGGCTCGCGGCAATCAGCGGGATCCCGACCTTGTGACACGCCTGGTTGCGCGGATCCTGGTGATCGGCTTCGTAGCTCTTCATCAGGTCGGTCCACTCGGCGTTCAGTCGGATCATCGCAGCACCCTTTCGTGTCCCTTTCCCCGGCGGCATGGCGCCGTCGTCGTTCGCTTCTCCGTCCGCTGGGCATGATGCGAGGTATTGCTCGCATTCGCTACTCGCGTTCCAATCGAAGGCCGATGGCAAACGTCGTGCGCGCTGCGCCACGGAAAAAGCCGAAGCAGGAGCGCTCCGTCGCCATGGTGGAGACGCTGCTCGAGGCCGCGGCTCGCGTTTTCGTGAAGCAGGGGTACGCCAAGGCGACGACGAATCGGATCGCCGCGGCCGCGGGCGTGAGCGTCGGCTCCCTGTACCAGTACTTCCCGAGCAAGGACGCGATCGCCGTCGAGCTCCTCCGCCGCTATCGCGACGGGCTCGTGGCACTCGTCGCGGGCCGGCTCGAGTCCGCCACTCGCGAGACGTTTCCTACGATCGTCCGCGACCTCCTGCAGGATCTTCTCCACGCCGAACGCATCAACCCAGCGCTCCACCGGGTGCTGATCGAGCAGGTGCTCCGGACGAGCGCGCGCAAGGAGATGCTCGGATTCGAGGAGCGGCTCGAGAACGTCATCGTGCGCGCGCTCGAGGCGTCGGATGCGGGGGTCGGCCTCGACCACGAGCTCGCGTCGTTCATCCTCGTCCGGGTGGTGCTCGGCGTCGTGCAGAGCGTCGTCGTCGATCGGCCGAAGCTGAACACGCCCGAGCTCGTCGAGGAGCTCACGCGCCTTGTCGTCGGTTACGTCGGCCTCGGCTTCGAGCGGCGACGCTGAGCGTCAGCTCGTCTTTGCGCGGCGACGCTGAGCGTCAGGCCGCTTTCGCGCGGCGGAACGCTTCGCAGAAGATGTCCGTGGGCTGCGCGCCGGACACCGCGAGCTTGCCGCCGAAGATGATGAACGGCACGCCGCTGACCCCCTGACGCGACATGGCGGCCGCCTCCGCACGCGTCGCGTCGAGCGCGGAGCGATCGGCGAGGATGCCTTCGGCCTCGGATCGGTCGAAGCCGTGCGCGGAGGCGATGTCCACGAGGACGCTGTCGCTCCCGATGTCCTTGCCGTCGAGGAAGTGCGCTTCGAAGAGCGCGTTCGCCAGCGCGTGTTGAGTGCCCTTGTCGAGGGCCCGACCGATGAGGACGTGGGCCTTGAGCGTGTTCGGCGATCGGCGCACCTTCTCGAAGTCCAGCGGGATCCCGCTCTCTCGCGCGACCGCCTCGACCCGGCGGAACATCGACGACGGATCGCCGCCGAACTTCTCGGCGAGGCGTTCGCGAAGATCGGCTCCCTCCATCGGCGTCGAGGGATCGAGCTGGAAGGGATGGAACGTGATCGGCGTCTCCGCGGCCCCTTCTTGCTCGAGCGCGGCCTCGAGCCGGCGTAGCCCGATGAAGCACCAGGGACAGATCACGTCGGAGATGAAGTCGATCGTCGGAGGATTCGCCACGACGCTACGATGCCGTGAACGAGCCGCGGGTTCCACCTCCGGAAGCATTCTGCCTCCGTGTGAAGCCGATGCGGCGAGCTCATCGCTTCCGCGCGCGGACGAAGCTCAGAGGCAGCCGACGAGAGCGTCGTAGATCGACGTCGTCTTCCCGGGAAGCGTCGCGTTCAGCGGGTCCGGACCCGAGAGCGCCGTCATGAGGTCGGTCGCCTTTGCCCCGATCTCGACCGTGCAGCGCTTCGTGGTCGTCGTCGCGGTGATCGCTCCCTGCGCTCCGACGGAAGTATCCGCAGCAGCAAACGTCCAGCTGCAGCGCGACACACGCTTCGTGTTCAGGTTCACCGAGCACGCGAAGCGGAGCGCGGTGATGTCGGGGTAATCGCCTTCGCAGAACGTGTCGCCGCAGATCTGGTCGAAGCCGCTCGCGAGGCGGTGCTGCGTCTCGAACCAAGCGACGCCTTGATCCGTGCTTGCCTGCCACGCCCAGTCGCCGAGCTCGGTGTAGAACGTCTTGTCGGATGGTGCCGGCGGAGGCGCGCCGACGACGCCGGAGAAGCAGTCGACGAGCCCGTCATAGAACGACTTGCCCGTCGCGGGGAGCGGCGTGTGGAGCGCATCGTCACCGGCGGCCGCGAGCGTTGCGAGCATCGTCTTGGCCGTGCCGCCGACGGGGATCTTGCAGGTGAACACGCGAGGGTCGCTCGTGACCTTGCCGGAGCGCGCGTCGACGTAGTCGATGCTGCCGCCGAGCACCCAGACGCAGTCCTTCATCTTGCGCGCCTTGGTCGTCGAGGAGCACGTGAGCCGGACCGTCGCGAGGTTCGAGTAGTCGCCGCTGCAGATGGTGTCTCCGCACACGCGATCGAAGCCGTTCTTCAGAGCCGTTCGAACCGCGTACCAGCGATCGAGGTCGGCTCCCTCGAGCGTGCTCCACAGATCGTCGTACGTCGTCGAGAGCGCGTCTGCGTTCTCGGAGACGTCTTCCTCCGCAGGCGCCGCGCAGCCCACGACCGCGGCGGCCATGACGAAGAGGAGAGAAGCAACGGGAGTGAACGCGCGCGGGAGGAGGCTCATCGTCCGGTCCTTCATAGAGGCGTCCGGTCGACGTGCAAGGAAAAGTCCGACATTGGCGACGAGATGTTGCAGAGCGGCCACGGAGAGTTTCATGCGCGCGGCCATTACGAGAACCGTGCCGCGATGCGGCCCGCGAAATCACGACGAATTTCGTCCAGGCCCCCTGGCCCGGGCCACCTGGGGCCACCTGGGGCCAGGCCCGCTCGTGGGCTAACGTTTCGCGCGTGAGACACCGCAGGTCGCCATCGAGCGCTGCCGGCATCGGGGTCGGCGCGGCTCTTCTCGTCGCTGCTCTCTGGTGGTGGCGGCCGCGAGCGCCGATCGACAAGGCCGCGACGGAGTCGACCGTTGCGGTCCGGATCTCACGCCATGACGCGCTAGGGATGCCGTCTTCGCCCGTGTCCGTGGGCGATCCCACGAAGGTGCGTGCGCTCGTCGAAGCCCTGGCTGTCGATGCTCATCCGTCCGTCCCGTGCCCACCGGACTACTCGAGCGCGGAGCTCGGGATCGTGCTCGCCGGGCGTGACGTCTACGCGCGGCGGAATGTCTATGTCTGGACGCTGTTCGCCGACGGCGGACTGCCAACGGTCCTCGTCGTGAGCTCGGCCGGTTGTCGCGGCGGACCACCAGCGGATCCGAGCGCGCTCCGAGATCTCGTCTCGAGCGCAGAGCGCGACGCCACACGATGATCGACGGATCGGAGACGCAGATCTCGGGCGCGGTGATGTATCGTTTGCATCTCACGCACGAGAGCAGGGGGCGCAGGACGAGGGAGCCTGAGCGATGCGACTGGGTGTGCCGAAGGAGATCTACGCAGGGGAGCGACGCGTCGCGGCAACCCCCGAATCGGTGAAGAAGCTGCGTGGAATGGGCCTGGAGGTCGCGATCGAGCGCGGCGCGGGCGTCGGCTCGGGCTACACCGACGAAGCATACGAAGCCGCCGGCGCGCTCGTCGTCGACACGGAAGTCGTCTGGGCCGAGAGCGACGTCGTCATCAAGGTCCGGCCGCCGTCCCACCCCGAGGTCGGCAAGATCAAGCAAGGCACGATGCTCGTTGCGCTCCTCCAGCCGGAGCGCGACGAAGCGCTCGCTCCGCTGCTCGCGGCGAGGCGCGTGTCGGCGATCGCGCTCGAGCGCATCCCGCGCGTCACCCGCGCGCAGAAGATGGACGTGCTCTCTTCGATGGCGAACCTCGCCGGCTACCGCGCCGTGCTCGAGGCCGCGCACCACTACCAGGGATTTTTCGGCCCTCAAGTCACGGCCGCAGGGACGATGCCTCCTGCGCGCGTCCTCGTCATCGGCGCTGGCGTGGCCGGTCTCGCTGCGGTCGCCGCCGCGAAAGCGCTCGGCGCCGAGGTCCGCGCGTTCGACACGCGCAAGGCGACGAAGGAGCAAGTGGAGAGCCTCGGCGCGACGTTCCTCACCGTCGAGATCGAGGAAGAAGGGGAGGGAGGTGGCGGCTACGCGAAGGAGATGAGCCCTGCGTTCATCGAGGCGGAGATGGCTCTCTTCCGCGCGCAGGCTGCCGAGGTCGACGTCATCGTGACGACCGCGCTCGTCCCGGGGAAGAAGGCTCCGATCCTCGTGAAGGCAGACGCCGTCGCGAAGATGAAGCGCGGATCGGTCATCGTCGATCTCGCAGCGGAGCAAGGCGGCAACTGCGAGCTCTGTGTGCCGGGAGAGATCGTCGTCCGTCAGGGCGTCACGATCGTCGGCGTCACCGACCTCGCCAGCCGAATGGGGGCATCCGCCAGCCGGCTCTTCGCGAACAACGTCGTTCACCTCCTCGCCGAGATCGTCGACGGCCCGAAGCTCCACATCGATCTCGACGATGACGTCATTCGCCCGGCGCTCGTGACGCACGCCGGCGAGGTCCTTCCGCGCCCTGCGCCGAAGCCCGTCGCTCCGCCGCCGCGTCCTTCGACCCTTCCCCGTCCGGCCCCGGCGCCGGAGGCGAAGCCCGCGCAGAAGCACATCCGCTCTCCGACGCGCCGTGCGTGGGGCACGACGCTCGGCGGCATGGTCGTCATCATCGTGCTCTTCTTTGCTGGGCGCTTCGCTCCGTCGGACCTGCTGCAGCACTCGACGGTGTTCATCCTCGCGTGCTTCGTCGGCTGGCAGGTCATCTGGAGCGTGACTGCCGCGCTCCACACGCCGCTGATGAGCGTCACGAACGCGATCAGCGGCATCATCATCATCGGCGGCATGCTCCAGATCTCGTCGACGCTCGACGCCGCGAGCGTCCTCGGCGCGCTTGCCGCGCTCTTCGCAGCGATCAACATCGCCGGCGGCTTTCTCGTGACCGAGCGAATGCTCCGGATGTTCAGACGCGAACCCGGCAGCGGCCCGGCGCCGGCGAACAAGACGGGGCACCACCGATGATGACCGGCGGAGTTCTCACGGTCGCGTATCTCGTCGCGGGCGTTCTGTTCATTCGCAGCCTCGGCGGCCTCTCGAAGCAGGAGACCGCGCGCAAGGGCAACCTCTCCGGCATCATCGGCATGGCGATCGCCGTCATGGTGACCGCGGCGGCATGGGCGAACCGTCCTGGCCGCGATGTAGCCGGTGATCTCGGCGCGATCGGGCTGCTCGGCGCCGCGCTCCTCGTCGGCGGCACGATCGGCGGCGTGCTCGCGCGACGCGTCGAGATGACCGGCATGCCGGAGCTCGTCGCCGTGCTCCACAGCTTCGTGGGGCTCGCGGCGGTCCTCGTAGGCTTCGCCTCGTACCTCTCTCCTTCGGCTGCAGCGATGCATCCGGGAGTCGAGCGAACGGTGCACCTCGTCGAGATCGGTGTCGGCGTCGCCGTCGGTGCGCTCACGTTCACGGGCTCGATCATCGCGTGGGCCAAGCTCCGCGGATCGATCTCCGGAAAGCCGCTGCTCTTACCCGGACGTCACCTGTTCAATGCGCTCGTAGCCGCGTCGGCGGCCGGGCTGTGCGCTCCGATCGTCCTCGCGAGCGGTACCGCGGGCATTCCGTACCTGATCGCGATCGCGATCCTCGCCGGAGCGCTCGGCGTCCACCTCGTCATGGCGATCGGCGGCGCGGACATGCCCGTCGTCGTGTCGCTCCTGAACAGCTATTCGGGATGGGCCGCGGCGGCCGCTGGCTTCGTGCTCGCGAACGATCTCCTCATCGTCACGGGCGCGCTCGTCGGCTCGAGCGGCGCGATCCTCTCGATCATCATGTGCCGCGCGATGAATCGTTCGATCACGAACGTCATCTTCGGCGGGTTCGGGACGGCAGACGCGAAGGGACCCGCTGCCGCCGTGCCCGCGGGCGAGGTCATCGAGATGTCGCAGGCCGACGTCGCTGCGATGCTCCGTGAGGCGAAGAGCGTCGTCATCGTGCCTGGCTACGGAATGGCCGTTGCGCGCGCGCAGGCGGCAGTCCACGATCTGACGCGCGTGCTACGCGAGCGTGGGACCAGCGTGCGGTTCGCGATCCATCCGGTCGCGGGCCGCCTGCCGGGACACATGAACGTCCTCTTGGCCGAGGCCGGCGTGCCTTACGACATCGTGCTCGAGATGGAAGACATCAACCACGACTTCCAGACGACCGATGCCGTTCTCGTGATCGGCGCGAACGACATCGTCAATCCGGGCGCCCTCGACGATGCGCAAAGCCCGATCTACGGCATGCCGGTCCTCGAGGTGTGGAAGGCGAAGACGGTCGTCGTCCTCAAGCGCGGCATGGCGGCCGGCTACGCAGGCGTCGAGAACCCGCTTTTCCATCTCGAGAACACGCGCATGCTCTTCGGCGACGCGAAGAAGAGCATGGACGGGCTCGTGACCGCGCTCCGCACGTGACCACGGGCGTCGTCCTGTTTCGCTCGGCGAGCCGTGCCCGATCGACCTGAAGGAGCCGCCCGATCCGGCCGCGACGCTCGGGTGGCTCCGGTGCACGACCATGGAGGTTCGCGCGCGCGCCTACATTTTCCTCGATGATCTCGATGATCCCTGAGGGGCCAGAGACGGAGCCTGAGCGATCCACTTGTCGCCCTTCCGTGACGATGAACGTTTTCATCCAGTGGAAGATGCACGGCTTTTTCGCGCCGAAACGAGACGCCTGAGCTGGTCGCGTTCTTGCTCGTGTCATCGGCATGAGCACGCGGGACTCCGGCATCATCGATCTCTTTGCGATCCACAACGAAGAAGAGGCACGCATCTCGGCACCCGCACCGAGCGCGCCACCGCCGGCCGTGAGCTTCGACACGGGCGCCGGCGACGCGGACGACGACATCGAGGTCGACGCCCTCCTCGCGAGCCAGCTGAAGGTGCGCAAGCGCACGAAGATCATCGGCGGCGCGATCGGTGCCGTCGCCGTCGTCGGGATCCTCATCGCCGCGATCACGTCGGGCGGCTCGAGCGAGCCGGCGAAGACGGCCACTGCCGCCGCCGCTGCGCCTCCGCCGGCTGTCACCGCTCCGCCTCCGCCGGTCGTCGACCCTCCGCCAGCGACGCCCGCGCGGGAGCCCGCGCCGCCCCCGACGGCGAACGCGAACGCGAAGCCGGACTACACGCGAGCGAGCGCTGTGACCGCGTACGCTGCGTCGCAAGGAAAGAAGAAGGCGCCGGCGCGCAAGGCCGTGAAGACCGGCGGCGTGAAGCTGCAGAAGGTCCAGAGCGCGGGGCTCTGATCCGCGTCGGTGCCGCGCGCCTCGAACGCATCTCGCCATGGAGCTGCGTTCAAATGAGAATGGTCTCTGCAGGCACGCTTCCGGAGCGAGATCCGGCTCCCTCGGCCCAGAGCCCATGGCAAGCCGCCTCCGGAGCGACAACACCGGAGGCGACGCAGCGCCTCCGGTACCTCCATGCGCCAGCCGATGGCTCGCTAGTTTTTGCCTCTCGTTGCGAGTTCGTCGAGCGCGAGATTCAGCTGCAACACGTTGACGCGTGGCTCTCCAAACAGACCGAGCAACCGACCCGAGGTGTGCGCCGCCATCAAGCGCAGTACCTCCTCTTCTGCGAGGTGACGCCCCCATGCGACGCGTCCGGCCTGGATCCGGGCGTTGGCGAGCGTGATATGGGGATCGAGCCCGGAGCCCGAAGCCGTGACGGCGTCGACCGGGACGACCGCATCGGCGGCGAGACCGTTCTCTTTCCGGTATTCGTCGGCTCGTGCCTTCACGTCGTCGATCAGCTTCTGGTTCGTGGGACCTTGATTGCTCGCGCCGCTGAGACCGGCGTTGTAGGGTGAGGAGATCGTCTTCTCGGCGTCGCTGGGATCCGGCGCCATCGTGAAGCTCGGGCGCGGGTGGAAGTACTCGGGCCGCGTGAAGCTCTGTCCGATCATCGCCGAGCCGACGACCGCGCCATCTTTTTCGAGCAGACTTCCGCGCGCCTCGAACGGAAAGAAGACCCGCGCCACGAGCATGGTGAACAGCGGATACGCCAACCCGGTCAGGAGCATGAAGAAGAGGGCCGACACGAGCGCTGGTCGCAAGAGGCCCGCGTGCGGTCGTACAGGAGCAGCGTGTTCCGTCATCGCAATATCCTCATTGGAAAGTGTGGCCGCCGGCCAGGGCGAGGTGTTCGACGATTGGACCGAGCGCGAGCGCCGGAAGAAACGTGAGACCGCCGACGATCAGGACCACGCACACGACCAGGCCCATGAAGAGCGGAGTCTCCGTAGGGAATGTGCCGGCCCCGGCAGGTACCGATTTCTTCGCGGCGAGCGATCCGGCGACGCCGAGCATGGGCAGCAGCGTCAAGTACCGTCCCACCAGCATCGCGAGACCGATCGTCGTGTTGAAGAACGGCGTGTTCGCGTTCAGGCCCGCGAAGGCCGAGCCGTTATTCGCAGTGGCCGACGTGTACGCATAGAGGATCTCGCTGAACCCGTGCGGTCCGGCGTTGTTCAGACTGTTCTTCGCGTCTGGCCATACCGCTGCGACGGCGGTGAAGCCGAGGATGCTGATCGGATGAGCGAGGACGGCGAGCATCACCAGCTTGATCTCGCGTGGCTCGATTTTCTTGCCGAGGAACTCCGGGCTCCGCCCGATCATCATCCCGACAAGGAACACAGCCAGAATCGCGTACTGGATGACGTTGATGAACCCGACCCCGTCTCCGCCGAAAACGCAGTTGAGCATCATCTGCGTGAGGGGGACGAACCCGCCCATCGGCGTCAGCGAGTCGTGCATTGCATTCACGGATCCGGTCGTCGCGCCGGTCGTCGTCGCGACGAAGAGACTGGTGTCTGCAATGCCGAAGCGCACCTCTTTCCCTTCCATGTTGCCGCCGCCCTGGAGCGCCGAGAGCGTCTGGTCGACGCCGAGCTGGCGCCAAAGCGGATTACCGCTTTGCTCCGCGGAATAGACGATCGCGATGAAGCCGACGAACATCACGAGGAATGCGCCGAAGAACACCCAGCCCTGGCGGCGTCGTAAGAGCATGGTGCCGAACGTGTAGGTGAGCGCCGACGGGATCAGGAGCATGCTCAAGATGTGAACGAGATTCGTCAGCGGCGTCGGGTTCTCGAACGGGTGCGCAGCGTTCATGCCGAAGAACCCGCCTCCGTTCGTACCGATGTGCTTGATGCTCTCGAGGCTCGCCACGGCGCCCACGATGACCTGTTGATGCTGCCCCTCCAGCGTCGTGGCGATCGCCTCCGAAGCCAGCGTCTGCGGCATTCCCTGCGATACGTAGACGAGCGCCGTCAGAAGGCAGAGCGGCAGCACCACGCGATAGAGCGTGCGCGTGAAATCCACCCAGTAGTTTCCGAGATCGGCCGCACTGGCTCGGCTGAGCCCGCGAATGAAGCCGGCCGCCGCCGCGATACCGGTGGTCGCGCTGACGGCCATCAGGAAGGTGATGACGGCCATCTGACTGAAGTTCGAGAGGCTATTTTCTCCCGAGTAGGCCTGCCAGTTGGTATTCGTGATGAACGAGGCCGTCGTGTTGAACGCCAGGTCGGGCGGCTGCGGCGCGAGCCCCAATGGATTCAGGGGTAACACGCTCTGGAGCCTCAGGACGAGATAGCCCAGGGCCATCATGGCGGCATTCGAGAGCAGGAGCGCCATGCCATAACGGGCCCAGCCCATCGGCGCATCCGGATCGATTCCAAGGAGCCGATACGTATATCGCTCCGGCAGTGCGTGGCGCGTGTCGGTGAACACGCGCGTGAGCCATTTGCCCATGACGACGGCCAGGCCGGTCATCACGCACAGAGCGGCGGCGAACGCCGCGACACTGATCAACATCCCAATGCTCCGTTCAGACCTTGTCCATCGCGACGATGGCCAGCGCCGTGGCGGCGAAGAAGATCGATGTCAATCCCATATAAACCAAATCGTACATTGCCGAACTCTTCCGCCTTCAAGTCAGGTGAAGTGCAACGAGGATCAGATCGATGATCTTGATCCCTCCGAAGGGGACGAGGACTCCGCCGAGCCCGTAGACGAGGAGGTTGCGCTTCAGGAGAGCGGCGGCGCCGATCGGTCGGTAAGCGACGCCGCGCAGGGCGAGCGGGATCAGGAAGATGATGATGAGCGCGTTGAAGATGACCGCGCTCATGATCGCACTCTGAGGCGAAGCGAGCCGCATCACGTTGAGCGCGTCGAGCTCGGGATACGTCACCGCGAACGCCGCCGGGATGATCGCGAAGTACTTGGCGATGTCGTTCGCGATGCTGAAGGTCGTGAGCGCGCCTCGCGTCATGAGGAGTTGCTTGCCGATCTGGACGATCTCGATGAGCTTCGTCGGGTTCGAATCGAGGTCGACCATGTTGCCGGCCTCCTTCGCCGCCTGCGTGCCGGAGCTCATCGCCACCGCGACGTCGGCTTGTGCGAGCGCCGGCGCATCGTTCGTACCGTCGCCGGTCATCGCGACGAGGCGGCCTCCGCGCTGGTGCTCTCGAATCAGCTTCAGCTTCGCCTCCGGCGTCGCCTCGGCGAGGTAGTCGTCGACACCCGCCTCCGCCGCGATCGCCGCCGCGGTCATCGGGTTGTCGCCGGTGATCATGACCGTCTTGATCCCCATGCGACGGAGCTCGGCGAAGCGCTCCTTGATCCCGCCCTTGACGACGTCCTTCAGCTCGATGACGCCGAGGACCTTCGCTCCGTCCGCGACGACGAGCGGGGTCGCGCCGCGCTTCGCGACTTCGGCTACCTTCGCGCGGGCAGCTTCGGGGACCGTGCCTCCTCGGGCACGCACGTGCGCATGGATCGCGTCGGACGCGCCCTTTCGGATCTCGCGTCCATCGAGGTCGACTCCGCTCATCCGAGTCTGCGCCGTGAACGACACGAAGACGACGTCGCGATCTGCTACGCTCCGCTCGCGGATCGCGAACTTGTCCTTCGCGAGGACAACGATGCTGCGCCCCTCCGGCGTCTCGTCGGCGAGCGAGGCGAGCTGCGCCGCGCTCGCGAGCGCCTTCTCGCCGACGTGCGGCGCCGGGTGAAACGCGGTCGCCTGCCGGTTGCCGAGCGTGATGGTGCCGGTCTTGTCGAGGAGCAGAACGTCCACGTCTCCCGCCGCCTCGACGGCACGCCCCGAGGTCGCGATGACGTTTGCCTGGATCATGCGGTCCATCCCGGCGATTCCGATCGCGGACAGGAGTCCGCCGATCGTCGTCGGGATCAAACATACGAGCAGCGCGACGAGGACGGTGACGGTGACCGGCCGGCCGGAGCCGGCGACCTTTACGCTGAAGAGCGAGTACGGAAGGAGCGTGACCGTCACGAGGAGGAAGATGATCGTCACGGCAGCGAGCAGAATGTTCAGCGCGACCTCGTTCGGTGTCTTCTGACGCTTGGCGCCCTCGACCATGGCGATCATCCGGTCGAGGAACGTGTTTCCCGGGTCCGCCGCGACACGAACGATGATCCAGTCCGAGAGAACGCGCGTGCCCGCGACGACCGCGCTCCGATCCCCGCCGGCTTCACGGATGACCGGCGCGCTCTCCCCCGTGATTGCGGCCTCGTTCACCGAAGCGACGCCCTCGATGACCTCTCCGTCGCACGGGACATCGTCGCCCGCCTCGATCAGCACGATGTCCCCTCTGCGGAGCTTCGCGGCCGACACCGTCACGATGGAGGCATCGCGCCGTGCATCGGAGAGCTGCTTGGCCATGGTGTCGCGACGCGCGCGTCGGAGCGCGTCGGCCTGTGCCTTCCCGCGCCCCTCGGCCATCGCCTCAGCGAAATTCGCGAACAGCACCGTGAACCAGAGCCAGAGAGCCACGGCGAGGATGAACCCGGAGGAGGCCTCGCCCTTGCCGGCGAGGGCCTGCAGGAACAGCACCGTTGTGAGGGCGCTGCCGACCTCGACGACGAACATGACCGGGTTCTTGAACTGGTGACGGGGATTGAGCTTCCTGAACGACTCGACGATGGCTCGCTTGACGATCGGACGGTCGAAGAGCGGCCGCGCCTGGGACTTGCCGATGCTCGGGACATCCTCGCCTCGCCCGGCGACGGCGTCTGCTGGGGGCACGACTGCCAGCTTCGACCGCTCCGGCGGAAGACCGTCCTCGTCGTGCACAGATCGCTTTTGCAAATGGGTGATTCTGTCGCTCATGTTCGCTTCCTCGGGCGCGCACGACCGCGATGCGATTGACGCGGAAGGTTCATTCGAACCTCTCCGGTCGCAGCATCGCGGCGAACAGATAGACGAAGAGGGCGGCGGCGACGGCCGCGCCTAGGACATGGAGGACGGGCATGGCGATCTCCTCGAACGCGGTCGCTCGCAAATCGCCGAGCGCTCGTTCGTAGTTGAATGTGTGAGACCCATGAGTTGGCCCACGGGTCAGAACCAGGCGGTGCTGCCGAGCAAGATGGTGTCCTGCGTCCGCGCATTGGCGACGTACGGGGCCTGAGACGAGCCATCACCCTTCACGTCCCCTCGGAAGAAGAGCGGGGTGTCGGCCATGTCGTGGCGGTACTCGAGGCGGAACGAGACCTGATCGTGCGGTCGCACATCGAGCGTCGCGGTCGCCGAGCTCACCCACTCGACGCCGCCCCAGAAGATCGGTGTGCTCGAGCGTCCACCCGCACCGGTAGCGAGATGCTCGTGAAAGCGGTCTCCGCGAAAAGCGAGATAGACGCGGTCCACCGGCTTCACGCGTGCGTAGAGCGCCCCGGCGAGCCAGCGCGTCGTAGCGATGCGATTGCTCTCCCAGCCGTAGTCGCCTTGCGCGGCGAACGAGAGCCAGCACGTCGCGTCGACCTGCCCGACCGCATCGAAGTGATGACGCCAGTAGGGCCCCTCGACCGAGCCCGTCGGCCGCTCGACCCCGCCGAAATAGAGCGCTTGGAGCAGCAATTGCTGGCTCTTGTAGGTGACGTTCGTCTGAACGCTCTTCTCTGCGTTGCCATCGACGACGCTGTTCCAGCCGTTGAAGACGCTGGCCGTGGTCGAGAGCTCGCTCGTCCACTCGTATGTCGCCCGAAGACCGGTGTGATAGTACGGAAAGCCGACGAACAGGTTCGAGCGAGACCAGTTCCAGTTGTTCTTGATCGCGAATGCCTCGAAGCCTATCGGCGACGCCACGAGCCCGGCCTGGAGCAAGACCCCGCGCCCCACGGGAGCTCGATACGTGATGAACGCCTCCTGCAGATACTTCCATAGCTCGGCGCTCGAAGCGTTCGCTCCGCTCGAACCGGCGCGCGTCGGCTCTCCGCCGTAGTAGGTGCTTGGCGTGCTGCCGATCTGGAGAAGGGTGCGTCCTCCGACAGGGCCTGCATCCCAATTGGCGCCGAAGGCGGCGTTGGCAAGAGAAAAGGTGTCGTGCCGATTGTCGAAGCCTCGATAGTTCGTAATGGCGTTCGACGGTCGGTCGAAGTTGTAGGCGTAATAGGCCTCGACGTAACCGGTCGGCGCGACCTCGAGCGCAGCCAGCCCGGACGCCTCCTTTCCTGGCTCTGCCGTCGAGGTGATCGGGGCGTCCTCGGGGGCATGCGTCTGCCTCGAGAGGTCCTCTGTCGGCTTCGTTGGGTCCGGAGCTGCCGTTCGTGTCGGTGG
>JAEXCN010000460.1 GCA_023402175.1 Pseudomonadota bacterium
CGCTACGCCTCGACTTCGTCGCGAGCATGGTCGACCGGTCCGTCGATGGGACCGAGTTGAGCGTTCGCACAGCCCCGGCAGCGAGCAATCCAAACCTTCACGCCCAACAAGGGCTCTTCACGAGAACCGAGGGAGAGAACGGTCATCGGTTCCCCGTCGATGTATTCGTCGAGCGTGCTGCGCAGGAGGCGAAATCTGGGACCTTCGGGGACTGGGAGCGCGAGAAGGGACGAGACCGGACAGCAGTTCCACGGCCCCTCATGCGACAGCTTCGGCTGCCTCAGCTAGAGGCACCGAAACTTCTTCGACTCCTGGCGTACGAGGGCGTAACCGGGGCAACGATGTTCCCCGGGTACGAGGGCGTTGTTCGCGCGATGATGGAGGAAGTCTTGTGGGACAACGGAAAACGTCCGTAGCAAGGACGATGGAATGAGAAACGCGCGCGTCAGCCGGACGCTGGCCACGTCCGGCTCTCGACGGACAAGCAGGCGACAAGCGCATGAGCCTCGAAGCGGGGCGCTCGAAGGTCTCGGCGTACGCGGAGCGGTATGACGGGGGAAGTTCCTCGACCGGCCCCTCTCACGCGCGCGCTCGCTGTGCTCCGCAAGTGCGAGCCGGACGCGCTTCTCGCCCATGAAGCTCGACCGGGTCACGCGTTCGGTGCGAGACCTCGGGGACGTCGTCGCTGGTTACTTCGCGCCCGGCAAAGCGGCGTTCCTCTCCGTGAACTCGCTGCGCGGCGCACATGCGCGAAGCCGAGGTGGTGATTGAGGCGCCGAGAATCGACTCGAACTGCACGGAGTTCAGCTCGCTGGACGGAGTGCAGTGAGAGCCATGAGCGGCGGGAACGCGAAAAGGGCGGGCAGTCAGGCCCACCCTTGAGCAGAGGTGGAGGCGCCGGGAAAAGAATCGTGGGGAGGCGGTATCGACGGAGACCCAACGGGCGCGAACGCGGGGACCATCGGTGGATGGCCCGGCGCTGATTGTGACCGTTAGCGACCGTTCGATACCGCTGAGTCCGGGACGATTCATCAGTCACCACGCGAGGCGCTTGTCCGCGCTCTCACCCCGCGATGACCAGTGGTTTTGCATCAGGCGATCTTGCCCTCGTGCAGGTCGCTCTCGCGGCGCGCGGAGCTGCTGCTCGGATTCGTCCCGGAGTCGGAAGAGCGACCTCTACGACGACGTCGAGCCGTTCGGGATCATCTCGATCCCGAACGACTCTTCTAGCGCGGCGACTTCACGACGGTCCCACCTTCGCGCCCAGCGTGACGAGGACCTCGTCCAGCTGCTCGAAGGTCTCGCCCATCGCATCGTACGCGCCGGAGGCCAGGGCAGCGTCGCGAACTTCCTTCGAGCGATAGAGCTCGTGCAGCACGAGCAGCGTCTTGCCACCCTTTTCCTCGAGGGTCACCGTAGTGACGGCCCCATCGTCACCACTTTCGTCATTCGTCCAGACGAGGCGCGAGTGCGGTGTCACTTCGAGGTACCTACCGAAGAACGCCATAGGCTCTGCGGCGCCGCGGTCGAACACGAGACGATAGCCGCCCCCGACACGGATATCCGCCTCGTAGGAAAGCAGCTTCAGGCCGACCGACTTCGGTATCCACCACCGCTTGAACAGCTCGGGCGTGGTCCACGCCTCGAACACGATGCGCGCCGGAGCATTGAAGGTTCGCGTGATGACGATCTCACGCTCGGACTTCGGTTCCACGGTCGTGCGGTTCATCGTGCGGTTGGGCTCACTTTCGTTTCTTGCGTCCATCGACGTTCTCCTTCTGTTTCAGTTCCTCGACAACCTTGTCCAACTCATCGAAGCGTGAGGCCCACAGCTGGCGGTACCCCTCGATCCATGCCATCTCTTCCTCCAGTCGGCGCGCGCCGAGCTTGCAGGTCCGCACTCGCCCGACCTTCTCCGTGGTGACGAGCCCGGCCTGCTCCAAGACGCCGACGTGCTTCTTCATGCCCGTGAGGGTCATGTGGAACTTCTCGGCAAGGTCCGTGATCGAAGCGTCTGCACGTCCGAGCTGCTCCAGAACGCCACGTCGGGTCGCGTCCGAGAGAGCGGCGAACGAGGCGTCGAGGCGGGCACTCGAATAGTGAACCATCTGGTTCAGTGTGTAACGCACGGACTGGCGGCGTGCAAGGGAGATCGAGCGCGCGCTGCGTTGCCGGCCGCCTCCGCCAAATCCGCGCCCAGTCTTTGATTGAGCCGAGCCCGGACGGAGAATCAGCGGGCGCTATTGCCGACTCTCGTCTCGCATCGACTTCGTGAGGCACTCCTCTTCTTGCGCAGCTCGCACGGTCCAGACATTCTCGAGCGGTGGGCCAAGCACCGTCCGCGTACAGCGCCGCCGCGCCGCAGGAGGTGGAGCGCGTGACCGTCATGGGCCGCAGCGCCCGAGCCGAAGTGCTGGGGATCGTCGTCGGCGGTGCGCTCCTGTTCGTCGGCATGGTCGGCGCGCTGCTTCTGACGACGGAGCTCCGGATCGAGATGTCGGCGCCACCTTGGGCTTGGGCGCCGTGGCTATTCGCTTTCGCCGTTCTCGCGGGACTCGCCGCTGTGCGCATTCGGCGCCTGATTCCGGCCTACGTGCTCGAGATCGAGCCGTACGACGTGAAGTTGCGCGGCGTTCACGGGGACGTACTCGGCTCCGTCGTCGACGGCTCCCTCGAGATCCTCCCGGGAAACCACACGTACCTGGTCGACAAGGCATGGAACCGTGCCGTTGTCCCGGCGCTCCTCGTCGTCGCGCCCGGCATCAGGTTCACGGTGCACGCGGGCCGGAAGGCACCCGCGGACGAAGCCGTGCCTCCGTGGCCGTTTCCCGTACCATTCGTCGACCGCCCACGGCATGCCGTCCCGGCCGCGGGCTTCGAAGCGCTCCGTTGGCGACGAACCGATGTCGCGCGCGCCTTTCCACCAGTGTAGCGATATCGTGTTCGCTCATGAGTAGAGACGTCGTTCTCCACGCCATCGTCGTGGCAGCAGTGATCGGCGGATGCGCTCGCAGTGCCGCACGTTCGGAGCGCGACGCAGGCGCGCTGGCGCCCGATCCGTCGATCACGATCGACGCGGGGTCGACCGTGCCGGAGGCGGGGGCCACGCGCGAGGCCGACGCCGGCGCACGCTGCGTCGCGGGCGCGCTCCAACCGGGGAGCTGCTTTCCGCCTGCAGGACCGATCAAGGGCGAGCGATTCGTCGCGTGGTTCACCAAGCAAGGAGTCGATCCCAAGGCGCTCGACGCAGTACCGATCGACGGCTGCGACGAGGTCGTCGTCGGCCTACCGGACGAAAAGGCGCTCGCATGCATCAGGCTGGAGCCCGTGAGCGTCGACCCCTCGTCGGCGGACGGTCCCGTCCAGATCGAGACCTCGCTCAGGGTCCTCTCGGCGCGGAACCGCAAGCCACTCGAGCTCGCGAACGTGCCGCTCAGTGTGGCCTCGAGCCACTGGGGCGAGCTCCTGTTTCAAGCCCGATACGTGTTCGATCCATCGACGCGCTCGCTCGACGTCATCGTCGACGCCGAGGACTGCAAGGCGGCTCCCACGCGGCTCGCCGAGTACTGGGCGCCGAAGATCGCCGAGGTGCGCGGTACCCCCGCCGCAGCCGACCTCACCCGCTTCATGGGCCTCGAGCGCCAGAAGGGCGCCGCGCGCGTCGCGAAGATCTGCAAGGCGGCACGTCGGTACAAGCTGCCCTGAGGAGGATGCGTCAAACGCATGTTTGGCGAACGCGGCGCTGGCCTTGACAGGTCGGCGCTGGACCGTTACTTAACACAAAAGTTAAATACGAATCCGCGCTGCGAGGAGCCTGTCCGTGCCTGGATCGCCCATCGACGTCATGTTCGCCGCGCTCGGAGATCCGACGCGGCGGGCCATCGTCGAGCGCCTCGCGTCGGGCGACGCGACCGTGCTCGAGCTGGCGGCTCCCTTCGACATCAGTCTTCCGGCGATCTCGCGCCACCTGAAGGTGCTCGAGGACGCTGGGCTCATCTCGCGGGGGCGAGATGCGCAACGCCGGCCGTGTCGGTTGCGACCGGAAGCGCTCGAGCAGGTCACGGCATGGGCCGAGCACACGCGGCGCGCGTGGGAGGAGCGCTTCGAGCGCTTGGACGAGTACCTGCGCGATTTGCAGGCACGAGAGAACGACGAAACCAAGGACACGAAGAAGGAGAACGACCATGGCAGACGGAAGAAGCGGTGATCGGGCGTGGGCCCTCGATCGGGAGATCGTGCTCTCGCGCGTGTTCGATGCGCCGCGTGATCTCGTCTTTCGCGCTTGGACGGAGAAGGAGCACTTCGCCAAGTGGTTCGGCCCGCGCGGCTTCACCACGACGATCAGGGAGGCCGACATGCGTGTCGGTGGCCTCTTGCGGTTCGACATGCGGGCTCCCGACGGCAAGGTCTGGGACAACCGCATCGCGTTTCTCGAGATCAAGCGTCCCGAGCTCCTCGTGTTCGATCACGGCTCGGACAAGGACGATGACCCGGAACGTTTCCACGTCACCATCACGTTCGACGAGCAGAGCGACAAGAAGACCGTGATGACGATGCGTCAGCTCCATCCGACGAAGGAGCTGCGCGCGATCAAGATCGGCTTCGGCGCGGTCGAGCTCGGCTACCAGACGCTCGAGAAGCTCGCCGAGCACCTGCGCTCGCAGACGTGAGCGGTCGGGGCGTCAGGGCACCGAAACGCAGTCGGAGGGCGTCGCGCAAGGCCGACGATCTCGGCGCGGGAAGCGACGATGTCCGCGAGCGCTTCCTCGAGACGGGGAAACTCGTGGCGATAGCGAGAGAAACGAGCGCAGCTGGCGTCGGCGCAGCCCGACCGCGACCGACGCAACAACGGAGGTAGGATGGGGCCATCT
This sequence comes from Pseudomonadota bacterium, assembly GCA_023402175.1. Lineage (GTDB taxonomy): Bacteria > Myxococcota_A > Polyangia > Polyangiales > Polyangiaceae > Labilithrix. The sequence continues at coordinate 4,872 of JAEXCN010000460.1, forward strand.
CCATGCGTTTCGTCGAAGAGCTCTGCGAAGCCATACGATGCGCCTTTCGCGACGTTCGGCTCGGTAATGGAATCGGACTGAACGAAGGCAACGCCCTCGACGACTACGCCAGCTCGGAAAAGCGAGCCGCTGCGCGCTCACGCGACGAGGCGGCCGAGTGGCAGCGCATCACGGTCGCCGACTTGAACCGCTGCCATAGCGCTCTCTCGTACTTCGACGCCGAGGGCATGCGCTTTCATCTCCCCGCGTTCATGATTGCCGACGTACGAGGCGACTTCGCCTTCGAGCTCGTGTCATGCCTCACGACGAGCCAGCTTCTGGAGGACCAGATGCGCCTGCTTTCGGCGGAGCAGCGCGAGGCCATTCGGCAGTACCTCGAATACTGTCGCTCGGACGCGAATCGGCAAGCCGATGCCGGCGCGATCGACGACGCGCTCGAAGGCTATTGGCGACGCTGAGGGCATCGCCTGGTGAGACATCGCGTGAGACCGCGTTCCGTCAACGACGTGCACGGGAAAGATCTTGCTCATCGACGAAGCGGAAGAGAGTCCTTTCTCGCGCTCCGCGACCCGCGCGCGTTCACGCGGACGGAGGACGGTTCTCTTCCGGCTCGCAAGTCGCGAACGAAGGCGGAAGACTGCCTTGTTGGTCCGAGATGGCGTGCCCCCAACCGATTGCTAAGAACGGTCGATGAGCACGAACCCGTCGCTAGCGGTCGTCGGCGCCGGCGCCGTGAGCACGCGGCTGCGCTCCCGGAGCCTTCGGTGCATGTCTCGACCGCGACGTCACTGGCGTGAGAAAGCGTAGAGCTCGATGGCCCACTTCGCAGGGTCTGGGTTCGAGCGCATCAGGAAGGTCATCTTCCACGTGGGAGGCGGGACGCTCGCGTCCTCGTCCGCGAACACGCGTCGGCGGAACGTGATGTTGATGACCTGGTCCTCGAGCGCGATTGCCGAGCTCGTGAACTCCGTATTGTCCAGGGTCGCGGGCGTTGCGCTCAGGATCTCGTACGTGCCACGTCCGTCGATTCGGTAGCCGGGCGAGCCCGCGAGGAAGTTGAACGTGACGTTGCCCACTTCGTTCGTCGACGTGTAGACGGGGCACGCCGCGTTGGCCGGCCCCGTGTCGAGATCGGTGAAGGCCATATACAGGTCGCGTCCCTCGACGACCCTCACCTTGCCCAGCGGGACGGTGCAGAGGGCGGTGCTCGCGTCGGGGCCGGCATCCTGCTCGGGGACGCCACCTGCGTCCGGGGCGTCCGGGGCGTCCGAGGGGAGGACGGTGACGTGGATATCTCTCGTTTGCGCCGAGTCAGGGTCGTCGGGAGGGACGGCGTACAGCTTCACGGAACACTCGCCGGGCGCGAGGCCACGAAAGAGGAGCGCTCTCCCCCAAGGCTCTTTCTTGGCGGGGTCGACCTGAGCGACGGCCCCGCAGCGGCTCGCGTCGAATTGATCATCCGCCAGCACGGCTTCCCACCCCACCAGACGCGACTCACCCACCTTCAGGGTGATCTCGTCCACCTCGGCTCTCAGTGACCCCGACTGCGGCTGACAGCCCTGAAACACGGCCCAGCAGAGCGCCGCCCCGAGCGTACAACCGGTCCACAGCGGTCCGCGGAGCCACGACCATCTTTCCCGCATTCGCGCAGATTCTCGTATTCTCCGAGGCGAGGCAAGGGCCCCGTGCGTCCGACGACGGCGACGTTCAACGTTGCCCGCGCCGCCGGTCCCGGAGGTCTCCGTCGCCGACCTTCCGTCGGCGCCATTCGGTATTGGCGAGGTGGGACACTATCCGAACGATGCGCACGTCGAGCGCGTTCGACACCCGAAGCCATCGCCAAACGATTCGAACGAGAGCTCATCGAATCTCGCCAAGGACGCCGTGCCCGTCCGCCGGCACAGCGCCACGTGCGAAAGTTCATTAGACCGAGCAAGGCGATTGCACGACCATCACGCGCGCATGACGAGTGGTGTGGCGCTGATTCATCAAATCCTCGAACAGCTCGAACGAGAGGGCGTGACGCACATCTTCGGTGTGCCAGGTGGACCGCTCAGTGCCTTCTTCGATGCGCTCCGCAGCCATCCTCGGCTGCGTTATGTCCTTGCGCGCCACGAAGCAGGGGCCGCCTTCATGGCCAACGCACACGCTCGTGTGCGCGGTGGTCTCGCGGTCTGCTGCGTCACCTCGGGGCCGGGCACCACGAACGCGATCACGGGCGTCGCCGGCGCGTACGCGGACTCGCTGCCGGTGCTCTATCTCACCGGCCAGGTGGCGACTCGCATGTTCGGCCTCGGCGCCATCCAGGAGAGTACCTGGCATGGCGTCGACGTCGTCGACATCCTTCGCCCGATCACGAAGCTATCCGCCATGGTCGTGACCGCCCCGACGGGCATGAGCCTGTTGCGGCATGCGCTTCGTACGGCAATGACCGGGCGACGCGGGCCGGTGCACGTGAATCTTCCGGCCGACCTCGCGCGTATGCCGGTACCCTACGAGGTCCGCGAGCCCGCCGGTTATCGCCCTCACGGTGTGTCGGTCGCCCGTTCCGCCGACATCGAGCTCGCGGCGCGTCGTCTCGCCGGAGCCGAGCGCCCAGTGCTCTTCGCCGGCCACGGTGTGGCCATGGCACGAGCCGAAGCTTCGCTGCTGCAGCTCGCCGAGGCGCTGGACGCGCCGGTGGTGACCACGCCGAAAGGCAAGTCGGTATTCCCGGAAGATCATCCGCTCTCACTCGGCGTCTTCGGTATGGGCGGACATGCTCGCGCGGATCGGTATCTCGAGAACGACGACGTCATCCTGGTCGTCGGCTCGAGTCTGAACGAGTTCGCCTCGAGTGCATGGAGCCAGCGGCTGTGCGCATCCGTCGCGTTCATCCAGGCAGACATCGACCCCACGCAGATCGGCAAGAATTATCCGGCGGACATCGCCCTCGTCGGCGATGCTGGCGCAACCATCGATGCGCTCCTGGCGGCGCTTCCGTCGACGGCGCCGGGGCGACGCACGCGAGCTCTGCTCTCCGGACTCGCGCGCGAAGTGCCGCGCTGGGAACAGCCAGAGCAGATGTCGTCCGAGGCGACGCCCCTTTCGCCCCCTCGCGTGATCACCGAGCTTCGCGCCGCGATGCCCGAGGACGCACTCCTGTTCGTCGATACGGGAAACGCGAGCTTGTGGGCATGCCACTACTTCGAAGTGCGCCAGCCCGGGACTTACTTCATCGACATGGGCATTGCGGCGATGGGCAGTGCCGTCGCCGGAGTGGTCGGCGGTGCACTCGCGGCTCCGGGCCGACGTGCCGTCGCGATCACGGGCGACGCCGCCTTCGCGATGCACGGGTTCGAAGTCCATGTTGCCGTCGAGCTCGGGCTCGCGGTGGTCTGGGTCGTGCTCGACAACGCGGGACACGGGATGATTCAGCAAGGCGAGCAGATGGCCTTCGGTCAGGAGGCGGGCTTCTACGGGTTCCGCCATCCGATCAACGCGGCGAAGGTGGCTCACGGTCTCGGCGCCGTCGGGATCGAGGTCAGCGATGTGCCGGGCTTGCGGCGCGCTTTGCGCGAGGCGCTCGCAGCCGACCGTCCGACCGTCATCAATGCGCAGATCGATCCGGCGATCGTCGCCCCGACCCTCGACCGACGCGCGCGCTCGGTTGCGGAGTTCCTCGGATCGACGAGCGCCGTCTACGGACCACCGGGTGGACAATGAGCAACATCGAAGATGTCGGGATCCTCGGCTTCGGACATGCGCTGCCCAGCGCCGTCCGCACGAATGATGATCCGCTGTTCGCCGATCGTCCGAAGACCGACGACGACTCGCTCTTTCATGGTTTTCGCGAACGGCGCGTGCTCCGCGCCGGAGAGAGCGTGGAGATGCTGGCCGTGGAAGCGGCACGCGCCGCCATCGCCGATGCAGGCGTGGATCCAGCTGCGATCGACCGCATCTATGGCGCGGTATCGCCGTCGGAACATCTCCTCCCGAGCGGCCTGTTCGCGGTGCATGCCGAGCTCGGGCTTCGTCGCGACACCAGCGTGATTCCGATTCAGAGCGAGTTCACCAACTTCGCAGTTGCGCTCACTTGCGCTTGGGAGGCCATCGCGTCCGGACGATGCAAGCTCGCGCTCGTCGTCGTCGCCGCCGGATGGAGCCGCATGGTCGACTACGCGGACGCGGGTGCGGTGGGGATCGGCGATGCTGCCGGGGCCGTCGTGGTCGGGCGCGGTGGGAGATGGCTGCTCGTCGACGAGCTGAGCGAGTCCCACGGCCACCTGCGCCACGCGATGACGGTCGAGCTCCGCGTGCCGCGTCGTTCGTCCCCCGAGCAGGGCGAAGGCGTGCGTCCGACGTTCGTGTTCGAGGGAGCCGCAAGCAGCGTGTATCGAGAGCTCGTCGTGTCCGTCCCGGCGCGTCTGTTCACCACACTGCTCGCGCGCCATGGTCTTCGTCCCGAAGAGGTCGCGCTCGTTACGCACCAGTCGACTCGTGCCGCGCTCGACGCTTGGAAGCGGGAGCTTCGACCTGGCGAGCTTCCGATCGTGCTCGACAGTCTCGGCAATTGCACCCTTGCGACAGTCGCTGTGACGCTGTCGCTCCACGCGCGGCGCTTTCAGAGCAGGCATGTCGTCCTCATGACCTTCGGCTGCGGCCAGAACTTTTCGGCGCTGCTCCTACGCCGGTCTCGGTAATGCCAGGGGGCGGCCGGGGCTGGTCAGTTGGCGTCCGCTGTCGTGCTCGACAAAATTTACTTCGTAGAGGCGGCAAATGGCTTGTCGCTGTCGCATGATGACACGATGAAGACGGCGACCCGATCGAGCTCGATCGAACGGTGGTTTGGCGCAGTCGCGCTCGCTGTCGGGCGCACCGTGACGAGCGCGGCTGGAGTGCTGCCGCCGGTCGTCCGCCGCGCCAGCGGGCTCGACGATCCGTCGCCGGAAGCCGTCGCTGCCGGCGTCATCCGCGGGATTACGACGCTCGCGCCGAAGACGATGGGTCCGATCACGGGCTCGTGCATCGACCTCTTCGGCGCCCTCGCCGTGCTCGCGCTCGCGGCGCTGTCCGTCTATCTCGACCTCGACGTCGAAGACGCGGACCTCTGTGGCGGAGTGCTCGTCGGCATGATCTCCCTTGCGGCTCAGCGTGCGCAGCTCAGATCGACGACGCTTCCGAGCGGAGGTGTGGCCGATCGCGAACCCTCTGCGAGCCAGGTCGGTGCGCTCGAGTGGTGGAGCGCGGGGACAATCCAGCGCGACGTCATCGGCGGCGTTCTCCGCGCTGCGACGAGACCTATCGGCCCCCTGTACGTCGTGACGGCGCTCGGTGAGGCTTGGACGGCGATGGGAGAAGCAGCGCGTCTCGTCGAGGCGACTCGAGCGTTGGCTCGAGAACGGGTCTATGCCGTGCAATTCGCCGTCGAGGAGCGAAGCGGCGCGGAGAACGCCGGGGTAGTCATCCTTCCGCAGCGGCTCGCGGCGTGACGAGCTCGAGCGGCGCTAGAAGGTGGCGGCGCCGGGGATGTATCCGTTCGACGAATCGTGTGGAGTATCGCCCGCGATGGGGTCTGGTTTCTGCGCGCCGACACCCCACCGGGGATGGGGCGTCGCGTCGATGGCGCAGGCTGCTGCGCGCTGGGCGCGATTTTCGTAGAATCCCACGCCATGGGCCTCCTCACCTTCGGTCTCAACGTGACTTTGGACGGATGCATCGATCACACCCAGGGGATCGCGGACGACGAGCTGCACGACTATTGGACGCAGCTCATGGATCAGAGCGGGGCGATGCTCTTCGGGCGCAACACCTACGAGCTGATGGAGGGGGCCTGGCCCGCGGTGGCACGCGACGAAAAGGCGCCGCGTGCGATGCGCGAGTGGGCACAGAAGCTCGAGGCGAAGGCGAAGTACGTCGTGTCGGGCTCGCGGAGCGACTTTCCGTGGCAGAACACGATCAAGGTGGAGGGTGACCTTCGCGAGGCGATCTCGGCGCTGAAAGCGAAGACCGAGCGGGGGGTCCTCGTCGGAGCGCCCAAGCTCGCGACTGCGCTCGAGGAGTTGGGGCTCATCGACGAGTACCGCATCGTCGTTCATCCCGTCATCAGTGGCCGCGGGCCGACGTTGTTTCATGGCCTGTCGAGTGCGCGGCATCTCGAGCTCCTATCGACGCAGCGGTTCAAGTCCGGCGTGCAGGCGCTCCACTTCCGTCGCAAAGCGGTATGAGCGTGGAAGGACCCAAGCGTTTCACCGGCGGCTCCCGTGCGGCAGCTCGAGGTTCAGCGCAGGAAAGCGGATGGCGTAGGTGCCCGCGGCCGAACGCGTTGCGGGCCCATGCCGGAGTGATCGCGGCACTGTGAGTGCCACTCGGGGGGGCGTCGGCGGTGAGTCTTACTCTCCTTCGAGACTCGAGACCGCGCCGTCAGCCGCGCTGAGTCTCTTGCGTCCAGAGCGCCTCGACGAGCAGCTCCACCGCTTCGTTGAGGATGCGCCGGTACGAGCCGTAGGGCAGCCCGAGATCGTCGGCGACCACCACGCCTTTCACGTTGTCCGTCTGCCAGAACGTCCGCTCGAGCGTCGCCGCATGGCGCTTCGTTCGCGGCTGCGCGGCGAGCGCGCTCACTCCAGCCGCGAGGAGCTCGAGGAGCGCAGAGACTCGCTCGGCGGAAGATGCACCGGCTATCGCGCGCTCGGCGACGAGACGCGTCGCGAGCAGCGGGTTGTCGGAAAGCCGATCGTGTCGTCCGCAGGCCCGGAGGGCCGCGCGCACCGCACGACCGAAGCTCTCGCGACCGAGCACGGCGAACTCGATCACCGGTCCCGAAGGTCCGGCGGGCGGCGCGCGGAACATCGCGACGAGACGCTCGGTCCAGCGCTCACGCGACGTGCGGCGCCAGTCGGTGCCGAAGATGCCGTACGGCTTGCCGCCGAGATCGAAGATCCCCATCACGTCGTGAGGGCGTCCCGGGCGCGCGATCCAGTCCTCGGGATCGGCGTGGACGGCGCCGATGACGGGACCACCGACGAACGCGAGCCGCCATCCCATGTCCGCGAAGAGTCGCATCTGCATCGGCTCGGCCTTCTGATACGACTCGATGGAGAGCCACCACCGTGCCATGAGCGCCTTCTCTCCCGCGCGGAGGGGCGCGTGCTTCGCGAGATGGTCGAGCAACGCAGGCACGAACGGGTCGGCCTCGTGCAGCGCCGCAGGCAGCGAGGCGTCGACCTCGACGTAGAGCAGAAACGCAGCGAGGCGGCGATCGGCGTCGCGCATTCCGACGAGCCCGGCGCGCTGATGACGAAGCCAGAGCTCGGCGACGTTCGCTGCGGCTTCGCTTTCGTGGCGCCGAATGGCATCGAGCACGATCTGCAGCTCGTCGTCGGCGACGGCGTCGGAGTAATAGTCCTCGCCCCCGGCGCCGCCGAACGCCCTTCCCGCGGGCTCGTGGGCGAGCGCCGCGGTGAGCTGCACGACCCGACGCTCCTGCGCCGCTCCCCTTGCCGCCCAGATCGAGGCGAGGATCGCATCGTAGGCGCGGTCGACCATCGCGCGCGCGACGTCGGGATCGCGCCATTCGAGATCGCGACGCACCGCTTCGCGGAGCGCATCGTGGAGGCGAATGCCTTCGCCCGCGCGCTGCATGTACGGTCGCTCGCGGAGCCAGCGGAACGCGTTCGCGGCGTCCTCGGCGCTCACGTCGAGCGAGCGCGCGAGGAGGGACTCGGTGACCTCGAGGACGAGCGACGCGACGTAGAGCGCGCGCCGATGGAGAACGGTCGGCGCATCGTCGAGGAGCTCGGCGACGATCGGCTCGAGCTTCTCACGCGTGAGGGACGCATCGAAGCGACGCTCGGGATGCGCGAGCACGATGTCCGCGGCGACGCATAGCCAGAGCGGCACGCCGCGCGCGAAGGCGACGATGCGTTCGTGAGCGCTCTTCGGCACGCCACGCGCATCGAGGTACGCCCGAGACTCGGCATCCGACAGCGGCGCGAGCTCGATCACCGTCATGAGATCGCGCCAAGCCGGATCGAGGAGCTCCTCGCGACGCGGCGGACGCCGGCTCGTGACCACGACGTGGACGCCTTCGCCGCGCGTCGGAAGGAATACATCGTAGAACCACGCCTCGAGCGATGCGAGTCGGTGGAAGTCGTCGATCGCGATGATCGAAGCCCCCTCGCAGACGGCTTCGATCGCCGCCGGTCGCGAGACGTCGACCCGCGCATCGACGACGGCGATCGGTCTGTGCTCCAGCGCCGCCGAACGCAGCCACTCGCGCAAGAGGAACGTCTTGCCCGACCCCGCTGGGCCGTGCACGTAGCCGAGCCGCGCGCGCTCCCCGCGTGCGAGGTCGAGCAACTGCGCCAGCTCGGCGTCCCGCCCCACGATCTGCGCCCGGCGTGCCGTCCCCAGCCGATCCCCCCACGATCCCGCGCCCATCGAGCGCGAGACTACCATCTCGACCGACGCCTCTCACGTGCACGCCGCCGCAAACGCTTTCGGTGATCGAAATGTGATCAGCGGGCGCGTTCGTGCATGATGCAACCACGCGGTGATCAATCGGTGATCGCGCGGGTGCGCGAGCTCGGCCGTGTGCAAGAGTGCGCCAAATGCTCCGCACCTCGTCCCTCGGTCTCGGGCTCGCGATCGCTCTCCTCGCCGCTTGCGGCGGACTCGTCGAAGAGGAGGCCCCGCCGACCGCGGTATCGGCCTCTCTCAAGCGCATGCCCGACGCGGCGAAGGAGCTCGTCATCACCGATCCGAGCGTCATCGAGGCACCGGTCGAGACGACGTTCGATCGGTCACGACCGAGCGGCACCGATCGTCGAGGCGCGTGGTCGTTCGGGCGTCTCGTGCACAACATGCTCCCGAAGGGAAAGCGCGACGACGCTCGGGCCGCTTCCGCATTCGTGAATGCATGGCTCGAGCACTGGCTCGCCGATCAGAGCCCCAACGCCGCCGTCTCGCCCTCCGCGGCGCGGCCGAACATCGAGCCGCTCGTGCTCGGCCCGTGGCGCACGGCGAGCGGATGCGCAGCGACCGACGCGTCCTGCGTGCTCGACATGACGAAGGCGCCGTTCCGTCTCCTCGCGATCGTCAATCGCCCCGACCTGCGCATCCTGGCGAGCGACGGCAGTGCGATCGGCGGAGAGGGCCGCTTCGTCTTCCAGGTCGTCGGCCCCACGCTCGGTCGCAACGTCGAGGGCGGCCCCATCGAGATCATCGATGCGACGCCGCGCCCGCAGAAGTTCACCGTCATCTTCGAATACTCACTGCCGGTGAAGGACAACGCGGGCACGCTGGCGTGGGCCGACCGCTGGCATCATCTCGGTGGGTTGGACTTCGGCGAGGCGTTCAACGCGAACCTGCGTGATCTCACGAGGGACTTCTCCGGGCCCGATGCCGATCCGCGGCGCCCGAACGGCAACGCGCTGAACCAGCTGCGCACGAACGAAGTCGCGACGGTCGGCGCGCGGCGTTTCGGCGCCGAGGCTCCGCTCACCGTTCCGCAGTTCTGGGAGCTCCGCGAGTTCCGCCTCACGACCGCCGGCCTCGCGCAGCACACCGTCAACCTCGAGCCGTCGCGCGACTTCGACGTCGCACGACCGGCGTTCACCCCGCCGATGGGCACGCGCAGCACCGAGCTCGCGTCGTGGATGATCGCGAACGAGGAGGCGATCCTCGCTTCACGCGAGGTCTTGCCCGCCGAGCTCAGCGGCAACTCGGCGCTGGTCGGCAGCGCGCCGTTCGGTGCGTGGGGTCGCTCGGCCAGCAACACTGCACCGCATTCGTTCGTCACCGCGGATGGCGTGCGCGTGCCAGACCAAGTTCGCGACGAGTTCGCGGTCGACACCTGCGCGGGCTGCCACCGCCATGAATCCGCGACGCCGACGCCGCACTTCATGCACCTCTCGGATCGCCGCGCGATCGACGCCGTCGATCAGGCGACGCTCGGCCTCGCGCCTCCGGAGAGCGATCGGGAGGCGCGCGCCGTCGTCCTCTCGAAGTTCCTCCAGCACGAGATCGCGGAGGATGGCCCGCGCTATCTCGACTTCGTCGACCTCATCGCGATGAAGCCGAAGGACGTGAAGGAGAAGCGCGGGCGCAAAGCCTGTCGCTGATCAGGCCAGCTCGAAGAGCCCGGCGGCGCCCGCAAGGGCTGCCAGGAGGACGACGACGATCGGGGACACGACGGAGGGGCCTCGGACATCTCCGCGTTGAAGGGCGACCTGGCCAAGCGTTCCTCTTTCATCGAAATGACGAAGGAGATCCTCATGGACGCGCGTCCGCGCAAGCGTTGAACCAAGAGCGCCATCGCCCCACCATCTTCGGCTCGTCTGAGCTGAGAGCGCTGCACCTACGTACGCGATGGTTGGCGCTTCGGGGAGCTCTCTTGCTTCGCGGCGTGCTCGCGGACCGTCTCGATGAACAAGCGGAGCGGCTCGGAGCGTTGCGCTCGGCTCGGGTAGTACAGAAAGAAGCCAGGGACGGACGCGGCGTACGGCTCGAGCACGCGCCGGAGTCGGCCCGCGCGGAGCTGCTCGGCGACCAGCGGCTCGAACACGTAGGAAAGCCCGAGCCCTTGCTCCGCCCACCGGATGCAGAACAGGCCGTCGTTGGTGACCACCGAGCCGCGAACCGGGATGCGCCACGTTCTTCGCCCGCGCTCGAGCTCCCACGCGTAGAGCGAGCCCGTGGTGTCCGATCGGAACGTGAGGCACTCGTGGTGGAGGAGATCTTCGGGGCGCTGTGGAGTACCCCGTTTATCGAGGTAGCTCGGCGCGCCGACGACGACGAAGCGAAAGGCGTCCGTCAGCCGGACGCTCACCATGTCGCGCTCAACGAACTCGCTCAACCGAACCCCCGCGTCGTAGCCCTCGCCGACGATGTCGACGCGCCGATCCTCGAACACGAGCTCGAGCTGGATGCGAGGGTGGCGCTCACGGAACGCCGGCAGAACCGGCTCGATCACGAAGAAGAATGCCGCCCTCGGCACGGTCAGGCGGACGCGCCCCACCACCTCACCGGGCTTCGCGGCGACCTCGTCGAGCGCAGCGCGTGTCTGCGCGAACGCCGGCCCGGCGAGCTCGAGCAGCCGCTGGCCCGCATCGGTGAGCGACACGCTCCTCGTCGTGCGCGCCAAGAGGACGACGCCGAGCGACTCTTCGAGCTGTCGAACCCCCTGGCTCACGGCGGCACGAGAGACGCCGAGCTCGCGTGCGCCGCCGCTGAAGCTCTTGGCGCGGGCGACGGCAAGGAACGACTGAAGCTGCGGGAAGGGGATCGTGTCCAAGGCGAACCGATCGTCCTCCGCGCACGGCGATTGTCAACTGTCACTTAACAGCTCATTCATGACCGAGCTCTTTTCCAGCGACCGCTGGGAGCGCATGGTGTGGTCATGACCGTGAGAGCTTTCGGCGCCTACGCCGCCACTAAATCGTTGGAGCCCATCGACATCTTCCGCCGCGCGCCGGGCGCGCACGACGTGCAGATCGACATCGCGTTCTGCGGCGTCTGCCACTCCGACTTGCACACCGTCCGCGGCGAGTGGTCGGGCACGCTCTACCCCTGCGTCCCCGGGCACGAGATCGTCGGGCACGTGTCTGCCGTCGGCGCCGAGGTGACCCGGTTCAAGGAGCGCGATGTCGTGGGTGTCGGCTGCATCGTCGACAGCTGTGGCGCCTGCGCATCCTGCACCGAGCACCTCGAGCAGTACTGCGAGAAGGGCATGACGGGCACCTACAACTCAAAGGCGCCGGATGCGCCCGGTCACACGCTCGGCGGTTACTCGCAGCGCATCGTCGTCAAAGACGACTACGTCGTGAAGATCCGCCATCCGGAAGCGCAGCTCGCGGCCGTCGCGCCGTTGCTCTGCGCCGGCATCACCACCTACTCGCCGCTGCGCCATTGGAACGCCGGCCCCGGCAGGAAGATCGGCGTGGTCGGCATCGGCGGGCTCGGGCACATGGGCATCAAGCTCGCGCACGCGATGGGCGCGCACACCGTCGCGTTCACCACGTCGGAGTCGAAGCGGAAGGACGCGAAGAGCCTCGGCGCAGACGAGGTCGTGGTGTCGCGCCACACGAACGAGATGGACGCCCACGTCGAGAGCTTCGACATGATCCTGGATACGGTCGCGGCGAGCCACGATCTCGATGCGTACACGAGGCTGCTCAAGCGCGACGGCGCCCTGGTGCTCGTCGGCGTGCCGGAGCACGCGCATCCCTCGCCCGCCGTCTTCAACCTCGTCGGAAAGCGCAGGAGCATCGCCGGCTCGATGATCGGCGGCATCAAGGAGACGCAGGAGATGCTCGACTTCTGCGCGGAGAAGGGGCTCGTCGCCGACATCGAGCTGATTCGCATTCAGCAGATCGAAGAGGCGTACGCCCGAATGCTCGAGAGCGACGTCAAGTACCGCTTCGTCATCGACAGCGCGAGTCTGGAGGAACGCTCATGAACGCCGCTCGTCGCGTGCTGCGTCCGCGGTTCAAGGGATCGAGCTGACGAGCAGCGAGACGCTCGAAGGGGGCACGGTGTGGCTGCGGTACCGGATCCGCAACGGCTGACGCGGGTGAGGCCCCAGCCGGAATCAACACGAACACACGAGGAGAACGTCATGGAGATCGAGAGACAACGTCGGTACGTCGGCAAGGTCGCGTTCGTGACTGGGGCGGCGAACGGGATCGGTCGAGCGGCGGCGTTGGCCTTCGCCCGAGAGGGAGCGAGGGTGGCGCTCGCCGACATCTCGAAGCGTGGCAACGAGGAGACGGCGCAGGAGCTTCGTGCGCTCGGCGCGGAGGTACTCGCTTTGAAGTGCGATGTCACGCGCTCGGAGGAGGTGCAAGCGGCGATCAACAAGACGATCGACGTGTTCGGAGGGTTCGACGTCGCGTTCAACAACGCCGGCGTCGAGCAGCCCGTCGCGAAGCTGGCCGAGCTCACGGAAACGGAGTGGGACCGAATCCTCGCGGTGAACCTCCGAAGCGTCTTTCTCTGCATGAAGCACGAGGTCGACGTGATGCTCCGCCATGGAGGCGGCGCGATCGTGAACACCTCCTCCGGCGCGGGCATCACGGCAGTGCGAGGGCAAGCCGCGTACACGGCGGCTAAGCATGGCGTCGTCGGTCTGACCACGGTTGCGGCCCTGGACTACGCCTCGTCGAACATCCGCATCAACGCGATCTGTCCCGGCATCATCGACACTCCGATGATGGAACGCTTCAGCGGTGGCACTGACCAGGGCCGAGCCCGAGTGATCGCGCAGGAGCCAGTCGGTCGCATGGGCAAGCCCGAAGAGATCGCCGCGGCCGCTCTTTGGTTGTGCTCCGACGAGGCTGCCTTCGTCGTGGGCCACGCGATGGTCATCGATGGCGGCCAGACGGTGGGGATCTGACATGCCGACGCGAGCGACATCAAGAAGAGGGCTCCGCATGAAGCGTCGACCGAACGCGCCATCTCTCATCGTGGCGGTTGGGTTCGCCGCCACCGCGATGGCGTGTGCGGGGGAGCGACGAACGGGTGCATCGCCTCCGACGGTCGACGAGGGCGAGAGGAGCGCAGGCGCCGAGCGCCAGCCCCCGCGTGAGGACAATGGTGAAGCCATCAAAAACGTGAAGGAGGACGCCCACGTGAAGATCAAGCTGCTCATCGACGGCAAAGCGCTCGAAGCCACGATGGAGGACCACGCGGCGGCGCGCGACTTCCTCGCTCTCCTCCCCCTCGCGCTCACGCTCCGAGACTACGCCGGCACCGAGAAGATCAGCGATCTGCCGACACGCGTCTCGACCGCGGGGACGCCGGCCGGCGTCGACCCCGATGTCGGCGACATCACCTACTACGCGCCGTGGGGGAACCTCGCGATCTTCTACCGAGACTTCGGCTACTCGAACGGGCTCGTGCGGCTCGGACATCTCGAGTCGGGAATCGAGGCGCTCGCGAAGCAACGCGGCGAGCTCGCGGTGCGCATCGAACGCGCGGACTGACGGCGAACCGGACGTGACCGCCGCCATCAGCGGCCCGCGCACCGCCGAGTAACTGCGCCAGAACCTCAGGGCCGTCTCGTTGAAGCGCTCGCGCGAGACGCTGAAGAGGCTGGATGAGATCTGGCCCGGTCCGAGTGGCGAGGCCCCTCGAGCCTACGCTTGGTAGGGCAGGAATCGCCCCCGCGCGGGCTCACGCTGTTGGCATTCCACCATCAACCATCATGGAGAACTGAGCGATGAATCCGACCTACGACTTCAAGGGGCAGGTGGCCTTGGTAACCGGTGCCGCGATGGGCATGGGCCTCGTCACGGTCCGCGCCTTCGCGCAAAGCGGCGCGTCCGTGGTGCTGGCTGACCGCGACGGGGATCTTGCTGCCAAAGAAGCGGCGAAGATCGTCGAGGAAGGTGGCATCGCCATCGGCGTGCGCTGCGACGTGACCGACGAAGCACAAGTGGCCGCCGCGGTCGATCGGGTGGTCTCCGAATACGGCCGGCTCGACATGGCGTTCAACAACGCCGGTATCCAGGTGCCGCCGAGTGATGCCGCCGACGAACCGGCCGAAAGCTTCCAGCGCGTGGTGGCGGTCAACCAGTTCGGCGTGTGGGCGAGCATGAAGCACGAGCTGCGCGTCATGCGCGCGCACGGCTCGGGGGCGATCGTCAACAACTCGTCGCTGGGCGGCCTGGTCGGACTACCGCAGCGGGCGGCGTACCACGGCACCAAGCACGCCGTGCTCGGCATGACCAAGAGCGCAGGCGTCGAGTACGCGCCGCGCGGCATCCGCATCAACGCCGTCTGCCCCGGCACCATCGACACGCCGATGGTGCAGGACATGCTGAAGGGTCAATCGGAGGCGATGAAGGAGATCATGAAGGAGCAGTCGATTGGCCGCCTCGGCCGGGCCGACGAAGTCGCCGCCGCCGTGCTGTGGCTGTGCAGCCCGGGCGCGAGCTTCGTGATCGGCGTCGGCCTGCCGGTCGACGGCGGGTTCACCGCGCACTGAAGTGCGAGGCGGCGGCGAGCAGCCTTTGCGTATTCCGACCAACCCGGGCGCTCGTTCCGAGGCATCTTGATCCTAAAATGTTTTACGTGGGGGCCGACTCGCCAGCGTCACCATTGCATCGAGCGTGCGCGCCTTCTGCTGCTCGTCCAGGATCAGATGGCGGTGGGACCCATCCGCGGATTCCTCGAAGCGCGAACCGCCGCCTGCCAGCACCTTGATCCGCCCAGGTTGGGAAAGCGAGAAGTAACCGCCGTCCGGCCGCGCCGCGTACAGCACCGCCGTGAGGTCGAACGTCGGATGGTTGTGCGGGCATTGCTTCATCCCGCCGCGTTCTTTCTGTTCCTCGCAGAACGTCAGGTAGGTCTCCGCGATCGGATGATGCTCCACATAGGCGTAGTCGCCCGTGATGCTTTGACCCGGATACAGCATCCCAAGGCCGATCTCGAAGCCGCTGTCCACGATCGGCGTCGGCCAGCTCGAGAACACCTTCTGCGCGGCGCGCACGTCCACCATCAGATTGAACTCCGGCGACCCCTCGGGGAATGTTCTCGTCCCGGATCGAGTCTCATGAAAATTGCCCGCCATGGCCGACAGCAGCCGCACCTTCTGCGCGACCAGCTCGCGCCCCGAGAGCGGGCTCGACGCGTCCGCCGGGCTGTCGAGCAGCCGGGCGAAATTGGTGCTGTAGCCCACCTGGATCATCACCACGCTGCCGTCGGGCTGTGCCGCCAGCGTCTTGCGCAACAGCGACACCGCCTCTGGCGCCTTCGCCCCGTCGACCAGCTGGTGCGGATAACGCAGGGAGCCGTCGCTCTCCGTGCGCTGCGACAGGATCTCAGTATAGCGCGTCGTCGGCCCCTTCGACTGCGGAAACCGCTTAGCAAAATCCTCGGGTGTCGGCCCATCATGCGTGAGGCCGATCGGGATATCCGCGTGACCATAAAAAGTGTTCACCAGGTCCACGTACGAGGCGCTCCATGGCTCCGCCGTGCTGACCGTGACCGCCACCAGGTTGATCTCGTGCTGCTCGTGCAGCGAATGCAGCATCGCCAGTGCGAGCGCGTCATCGATATCCGACCACATGTCCGTGTCGAAGATGACGGGAGGCGCGTCAGGCGCGTCAGGCGCGGACGCCGAGGGGGCAGGTAATGCGGCCGCGGTGGTTGGCGAATGATCGGCCGCAGGGCATCCCGCGACCAGGGCAGGCAGCGCCGCCCATAGGACATTCAGTCTGGCGCGAGGAGTCAGTCGCATGATGCTCCGTTTGTGCGTTCCGTATGGATGGCAGCGCGTCGACTCAATGCACGACCACGGGGACGTGGACTTCCGTCACCGGGCGCAGGCCCGTACCGCCGGCATACTCGTAGCTCGCGGCGGCTCCGAGCCCCCAGACGTGCAGCGCGAAGGGCGCATCGCTATGCATCCGATGCGGGCCATCGGTGCACGTGCCCCCGGGGTAGCTTTGTGGCTTGAAGGCGCGCGAAAATTCTACGAACGTCCATTCGAAGTCCGCACTGATCGGCTTCCAATCGGTGAGGAGGCCCGCGCAATCGAGGTCGATGTCTTGAAATACACCGCCGACCTTTCGACGTGTGACGACAGCCGCGCTGTACGGGTAAGTGCTATCCGAAAAGAACACGTAGTCGTCGAGCCATTGCGCCGTCGGCACCGTGACCACCGCCTCGGGATCGCCGAGGAACGTTCCCGCTGCAACCGCCCCACTCATGAGGTTCATCACGAAGAACGGGTGCGCGGCGTCTTGGCTGCGCACGACGAAAGGCTCGTACGTCACGACCGCTGCGAGCTCCCCCGATTGGAGGGTATTCGGTGCCCCCTCGGGCTGATACGGTTCGTAGACGAGCTCAGTACCGTCCACCGCACCAACGAAGCGCGTCATACTCGGATCGCGCGCTTGCTGAGTACCTTTGCTGAAGAGCTCACTTCGATTCGGTGCAGAGACGACCGCGTATTCGCTTCCCCACGTCGAGAGAGGAGGGATCTGCGAAGTGTCGGCATCGCAGTCTGGAGTGTCGCTCGGGACATACATGCAGGTTTGCCCTCCGAAGACCGCGACCGGCTTCGTCGACTCGAGAACGGAGCCCGTTAGCTCAGAATTCTGCACGAATTGCACGGCTTCGCCGCGCTTCAGCGTGTAGCTTGCGACGGTCTTGCGGGCGTTCTGGGGAACCCCATTGCCGCCCGTGATGTCGACGGTCGGCAAGAGATCGACGGAGGTGTCGTCCTCGATCGCGACAATCTGCAACGTGGGCATGCCGGGTTGTTCTAGGGCCGCGTTTCCACTCCCCAAACCCCGGCCGGCCGAATAGCCCTTGCCTCCCCACGCGCTCGCGACGATGTAGTTCTTGCGAAGTGACGTCGTCGGGAGAAGGAGCGTCGCACTCGGTGAGTAGCTGTTGGCGCCGCCATACGGGTATATCGAATACATCGACACCGGTACGTCCGTGGTAACGATAGGGGAGCTCCCAAAACCGGTCTTCGAAACGCCCGGCGCTTTGTCGAGTACAGGATGTACGCCGGCGGGACACGTAACCCAATTCACCAAGTCGACCGGTCGCTCGTTCGATAGGAAGACGACGGCCCCGCTGCCGGGCGGAATCGGGCCCTCGAGCTTCTTGTGCTTCACGGTACCGCCTTCGACGTACGGTACCCAGACGGCGCCGTCCAAAGGTAGCTCTTGACCCTTGAACTCGATGTGAATCGTGGCCGGCGATGTCCAGTTGTTCGCCACGAAGAAGGCGGCACAGCTTTCCGGACGGGCGGCGTGCGGAGTGGGCACGAGGAAAGAGCAGCCCACCGAGCCTTCGTTGCGCGCTGCCGCCTCGCAAGCGGGGAGACAATCACCGTTGGCGCATCCTTGATCGGAGCTGCAGTTCTTGACGACGTTGTCGGAACAATCACGTACGGATCGAAGGTCGCGCGAGCACACGACCGTCGTGCATCCGGCGTCGGGAAGAGGCAGAGTCCCGGCATCGGACACGAAAGTCGGAGTGTCGTTTTGCCAGCTCGTTCGCGACGGCGAGCAGCCGGCCCATCCGACGCCGGCCGCGGGGACCGCGACGACGAGATAGAGAAGATGCTTTCGCATGGGAAACCTTTCCTGACTCGGAGTCAGCTATTCGAAGACGACCTGAGCCGGTTCGGGGTGGAGGAGGGGATCGCGCTCCCCGCGTCCGAGCTGTCCACGCGCGTTGTCCCCAAGGCATTCCACCGTCCCGTCGCGCAAGAGCGCGCAGATGGCGCCTTCCATGATGGCGACCCCGGCGGCTTTCCTCCCCAGCCGGATCCCTGTGGCCGTTGGTTGATCGATACCGGGAGAGACTCCAAGCTGCCCGCCACCATTGGCGCCCCAGCAGTAGAGCCCGCCGTTCGTCGTGATGATGCAGGTGTTGTCCCCCCCGGCCTCCAGCACGACGGGGACCGCGTCTGCGGGAAGGATGGCGCGAGCGGGTGTAGTCTCGTTTCCTCTGCTCGTCGTTCCGAGCTGACCGTGGTTGTTGGCGCCCCAGCAATGAACTTCACCGTTGCTCAGTGCGCACGCGTGCGAGGCGCCGGTTGCGACCTTCGACACCCCCGAAAGTCCGATTGCGCTCGGAAACGGATCGTTCGTCAGCGAAGTCGAGCGGCCGAGCTGCGCGATCGTACCGGCTCCCCAGGAAAGCAGTTCTCCGTTGTCGGTGACAGCGAAGCCGTTTCCTGCCGTGCCTGCGTAGGAGCGTACCGAGACGGCGACACGATCGGCGGGGGCCGGCGCCATCGAGATCGCCCCCGCCTCGGCGGGGATGCGAGCAAGCTGCAAGGTGTCGTTGGCGCCCCACGACCAGAGACGCCCGTCGGCACCGACGGCCATGGCGAACGTCGCACCCAGCGCAATCGATGTTGCCTGAAAGGTCGGGATGAAGGCTGGCTCGGGACGAGACGAAGTCGGCATGGCGAAATCGGTCCCGAGTAGTCCCGACCTGTTGGACCCGAAGCAGGCCACGGCCCCCGAGTCGACAAGGATGCAGGTGGCGCCGGACGAGCCGGATCCAGCGGCGCTCACCGAGGCCGCGTTCGCGATGTTCCGCACGAGCCGCGGCGCGGCCTCGTACTGCGAGACGGATCCACCGTCGCCGTCGCCGATGCCGAGTTGGCCGGCCTCGTTCCCGCCCCAGCAGCGCACGGAATGGTCGTCGAGAAGGGCACACACATGGGAACCTCCTCGCGCAGAGACCTGTGTCACGCATGGCCTCCGCGTGCACCTGACGAGGATGTCTTCAACACCGCCATCGAATCCGCCGGAATCGATGGCGGCACTGCCGTCGACCTCGGCCCTGGGTGCGGCGCCATCCTCGAGATCTCGCGCGCCGACAGCCACGTCGGAGCCGGACGCGGAACATGCCGACACCTGAAGGAGCGTCGCACCGAGGAGCGAAACCATCCACGTCAAGGAGCCTTCGCGAAGGCCGTACCGGATTGAGCGGCACTTCATAGCGGTCGCCCCTTCAGCGCAAAGCCATCCCCGACCATCCACACGTCCCCGTCGGCGCCGTGTATGCCGGCGATCGGACGGGGGAGATAGTTGCGCGCCATGCCCAGGCTATGAATCGAATACTTGCCCCCGTCCCAGCGCAAAATTTGGTAAATAGAACATGGCATATATACGTCACTTCGGCTGAGCGCGTAAATTGAAGACGACGGATTCGGATATGCTTCCGTGGACGAAGGAGGGGCGGCGAGCGTGTAGCAAGCCCGGCCCACCGGCTCGTTGTAGTCAGATGCGCTAACGAACGCGTCCGTGAGTTGTGTGCCCTTGTACCCGGCGAGAAGAACTCTGGGGTCCTCGTCGGGACTGCTGACGACGGCCCCTCCGATTGGAACGAAGCCTCGTGTTGTGGAAAAGTTCGCATTGAATGGAGTGATTGCGGCCGTTGATAGCGCGTATACGTAGGGCTGATTGTTTTCGGGTGATGCTGCTTGAACAAGCCCGGCTGCGTACATGCCGCCCGCGGTGTCGCCGAAAATTGTCATGAGCTGCACCGGCCCGCCGAGCGAATGATTGGTCAGCGTGATGCCGTCGAAATGATCCACCGTGCCATCACGGCTCGCGAACCACATGTCGCTATCGCTCGTCCCGCCGATGGCACGGATGGGCGCCGTGTGACCTGTTTCAACGGAGGTCCAACTGCCGTCGGCGCCGCGGCGAAGGAGCATGCCGAGGTCCCCGCCGACCCACACGCTGCTCGTCGTTGCCCGGACAGCGTAGAGAGGATGGCCGACCCTGTGGTCGACGCGCCAGCTCGTCCCGTCCCAGTGCAGGATGTACCCCTCGAGAGCGACACTCCATACATCGGTTTTGGAGACTGCCCAAACGCTGCGCATCGAGAGGGGCTCTCCAAGATTCGAAAGAGGCAATCTCGTATCGCAATATCCTGCATCTCCACAGGCAAGCGGTTGCTGGGCGTCCGACGCAGCTCCGGCGTCTACGGAAGGGAGCTCTTCTCCCGAGGATCCGCCGTCGTCCGGCTCCGTCGTGTCCTGGCCACCGTCACCACTCTCCACGCCCCGATCGTCGATGCCAGAGTCCGATGCACAAGCGATGAGCTCCGCCGCTCCTGCAGCTGCGGTCAGGATGATGATTGCGTATTTCATTGAAGTGGCCCCCAGTGAAATAGGCCATTGTCGCCACCGAACCATACGTCGTCGCGGCCGGAGCCCCATATCGTCCGGAACGTTCCGTCGTAGCCACCGACATCGACGGGAGACCAGGAGCTGCCGTCGAAGTGCAGGACCTTCCCTCGTTCGCCCGCGGCCCATATGTCGTCGGGCGCGAACCCGAAGATCGCGTTGATGGTCACCATCGTGCCCGAGGGAGATGCCTGCCAGGCGGTACCGTCGTAGTGAAGAATCGCCCCGCCTGAACCGCTCGCCCAAAGATGTTCGTCGTAACCCCAAGCGGCTCGCAAGCTCGCGGTCGACGGCGATGGGACGATGATCCCGTTTCCGACGGGTGAGACGTCGTAGCGAGCAACGGCGCCGTGATCACCCACGAGCCAAATGGCGTGGTCCGGCACGAAGTGCATCGCGCGAACTGCCATCTTTTGGGCTTGATTGCTGCCCGGCAGGACGGGGTCGGCTACGAAAGTGTACTTCTTCGTGGCGATGTCGACCTTGCCCAGGATCTGATTGACGGCGCCTTCGGCGGCGTTCGGTGAAACGCACGCGTAGATGTCCCCGGTCGGGAGGACGGAAATCCCGCTGAAGTACCGAGAAATTGTAAACCGAGTCCTGACGATCGTGCTCGGATCGACGTCACGACTCACGACCGCCGGGCCAGAAGTTCCCCACGTTTCGGTCGGTGTGACGAAGAGATTCGTGAGAGACTCGTAGCTCGAGGGCACCGCGCTCACGTCATCCCATTGCTGACCATTCCAGTGCAAGACGAGGCCGCGCGAGCCGCTCGCCCAGACGTCGTTCTTCGCGCGCCCCGCGATGGCGACCGCGGCTCCGATTCGGAGCGGGCTCGCGACGCGGCAAATGGTTCCAACGCTGCACGGAACGGTCAAGACCGCAGCATCCGGCGCGCCGTCGACGAGCGATGCGTCGTCGCTCGCATCGGATGTCGATACGGGGCCCGGGACGAGATTGGGGATATCGTCGTTCGGACGAGTCTCCTCATTGGATACGGCACAGGCGACGATCGGCAGGAGGGGAAGCGCCAACGGCACGAGCCAGATAGCGTGCGCGGGAATCGAGCCACGTGCTCTCGTATGGAGTTTGGTCAGTGTCATTTCGTCGGTCCCTGCTCGCACGGCGCCACGAGGCACTTGCCCTCGGAGCAGACCTGATTCGGCGCACACGCGTTGCCACAGGCGCCACAGTTGCGGTTATCGACGAGGGTGTTTGTCTCGCATCCATTCTCGTAGAGTGCGTCGCAATCCTCAAAGTGCTCGGCGCATTGGCCGCCGCAGACGCCGAGTGTGCACGTCACTACAAAGTGCGGACGCTCCTTCCCAGGACATGCACGAGAACAGGCGCCGCAGTTGGTCGGATCAGTGTCGAGACGTTTGCACGGATCCAATAGCGGATGACCTTGTGGGCAATAGGTCGATGGGTCGGGGCAAAGACACTGGACGAACTTCGAGGCCGAGGTGCGTTTTCCGCAAGTCTGGCCGGCGGCGCAGGAGATGCCGCAAGCGCCGCAGTTCGTTGTCGTGGTGAGCGACGTCTCACAGCCATCCGAGTGGTCACTGTCGAGGTCGACGTTACAGTCGCCCCACGAATTATCGACGCATTTCGGCTGTCCACAGTGGCTGAACTGGCATCCATACTCCGCATGAGCCGGGGGGGGCGGTAGTGATGAGTGGTCGCATACGTTTCCGCAAGCTCCGCAGTGTTTGCCATTGCTCCGCAAGTCCACGCAATACGGGCCGCACTGATCCGGGAAGTTTGCGCATGGGTCGGCGCATTGACCATTTTCGCACTTGGGCGGGCTGCCATCGCGCGGGATAGGGCACTCGTTGCCACATGCTCCACAGTTGAGGGCGTCGCCTGTGATTTTGGTTTCGCATCCGTTCGCGACGTCATTGTCGCAGTCTGCATAGTTGATATTGGTACAACCGAAGACGCACTCGCCATGAACGCATGAGAAGCGGCCTGCAAATGGGATGTTGATTCCTCGCGTGCAGCTTTTTCCGCATCCCCCGCAGTTTTCGTCGTCGGTCAGGAGGTCCACGTCGCACGGAAACTCGGACGATGCGCAGGTCGCGTGCGGGAACGAGCACGTCGTTACCGGGCACATCGCGACAGGTTCGGAGGCTGGTGGCGCTGCATCTGCGTCGTCTGCATCCGAGCGCGGAGGCGTGAATCCGTTTTGGAACGATGCGTCCCCGTCTTCCGAAGAACGGTCTTCGATGCCGATCCGCACGGGCGCCACGCATGCGTGTACGGCCAACGTGGCACCACATAGGAGGAGGAGCACGACGTTGTCACGCATCTTCGACATGTGCCGTCCATGACGAGGTAGGAATAGAAACTTCATGAATTCGACCGCCGTGAGACGCCGTCGAGGACGCGTCGCGGATGAAGCCTTCCCGTGAAGGATGATCAAGGTGACGGGCGAGCGACTCGGCGAACGCGCTCGGCCCCGGGGCCGTTCGGGTACACCTCGAGGAACCGCTCGGCGCGCGCGCGTGCTTCCGCCGTACGACCGACGGCAGCGAGACTCGTGATGGCGATGGATTCGCGTTCGGCCCAAAGCGCGCCATTCGGAAAGCGGCGATGACCTTCGTCCGCGAATTGCGCAGCCTGCCGGGGCTCGGAGCGCGCCAGCAATGCAAGCTCGCCGAGGTTCTCCGTCTCCTCGCGTAGGCTCGAACGAGTGGACTTCGACCGTACCTCGCCAGCGTTCTCGCGCGCCGCTTCGGGAGCTCCGTTCGTGTCGGAGCTCGGCGGCCGCGACGTCGTGCGCGCGGGCGCGGCGAAGACGGCCTTCGTCGGCAGCTTCGCGGTGGAGCTCGGGAGCGGCGCTACCCGCTCAGCGATAACCGCGCGCGTGGCGCCATCGTCGTGCGTAGTTTCGGTCACCGAGCTCGAGACCTCCGGCGCACGCACCGTCGTCTCCGTCACCACGACGTTTGCGACTCCATCCGACAGGGCCGCCCGATCGTGGTCGCTCGCGGCCGCCGCGACGACGGAAGATGACTCGACCTGGGGAGCGCCGCGCCCGGGAATGTCTGCGTTCCTCGACGCGAGCGCGAACACGCAGAGCCCGGCGGCCCCTGCGCCGAAGAGCCACTTCCCGATCCCCGTCGCCGTGCGTCCGGCGTTGACGGCATTTGGGGAACGCGGAGCTTCGCCCGCAGAACCGCCAGTCAGCCCGGCCTCGAACCGTGCGCGGGCTGCCTCGACGTCGAAGTGGACCGGAGCGGTCGCGGCGGACCGCCGAAGGTGCTCACGAAGAGCGAGCGGGAGCTCCGGATCGTCTGCCAGGCGGGTCGGCGATTTCACGGCGTCCTCCTCGGCTTTTCCTTCATCAGTCGTTCCAGTGACTTCGTGAATTCACGCCGCGCCACATGGAGACGCGAATGAACGGTGCCGAGGGGAATGCCGAGTCCCGCGGCGATATTCTCGCAGGTCTCTCCTTCGAGCTCGAAGAGGATGATGACCGCCCTCTTGCTGATATCGAGCGTGTCGAGCGCTCGCTGGACGAGGGCCAGCGACTCGGACGTCTCGGCGGCGCGCTCGGGACCAACCTGTTGGACGCTACGCTCGTAAAGAGCCTCCTCGTCGAGCTCCTCGCCCTCGTGCCGGCGCGCTCGGCGGCTCGTGGACGCCACGCGCAGGGCGATCTGCGCGAGCCAGGTCGTGGCGCTCGCTTCGGCGGGTACGAAGCCTCCGCGCCGGTGGGCGACGAGAAACACCTCTTGCAAGACGTCGTCGATGTCCTGCGCTCGCACCCCGAGGCGGAACAGGAAAGACGCCACGAAGCGACCGTGCCAACGGAAGAGCTCGCCCGCGGGGATGGGCGGCGCGCAGGTGGCCATGGCGAGGCTGTCTGACACAGTCAACGGTCTCTCCATGGCACTTCCTGTCCATGACAGGGTGGCCCCGGAAGCTTCATCGAAAAGTGTAACGCACGCCGATTCCCGCCAGAATGGCGACGGGCGGCAGGGATTTGCTCACGAGAAGCTCTCCTGCCCTGTTGGTGGTCTCGAGGCGACGCCGTACGAGGGGCGCGGCCCCGTCGAGGCCGACGGATACGCGAACGTTGTGCCCGACAGGATAGCTGGAGTCGAGCCGGAGGATCGGCGACGGCCAAGGAAGGAATTGTTCGAAAGACGTGGCGTACCCCTCGCCCGCCACGCGAATGACACCGATCATGACGCCGGCGCAGCTCCGGGCGATGAGCCCCCCGAGGGGGACTTGCCGGCATAGATCGCCCCGCCCGGCCGCGATTTGACCGCTGGCGACACCCGTCGCGAGGGGGAGTGACACCGAGGCGGCGCCGAAGATGCCCACTCGCCCGACCCACGCGGGAGCGAGCCTGATCTCGCCCATCACGCTCGTCGCCAGGGCCGGACCAGGGAGCGCTCCGAACAAGAGCCCGGGCTGTACTTCCACGCCCAAGCACCTCGCGGGCACGCGCGACTCGGTCGGATCTCGCACGGCCGGCTTGCGTTTGGCTTGGGGCGGCAGCGACGGCGTCTCCGGCTTCGTCTCTGTCTGCATGCGGGCATCGCTCTCGGCCGTGTCGTCGCCTGGCTCGAGGAGCGGAAAGTCGAGGAGCAGCTGCTGGACCGCGACGGCGATCGAGACCCCGACGGCCGAAGTGATCTCGGAGCAATCTCCGTCGAGGTGCTCGAGCTCGCGCTCGCCGCTCGCGACGTCGTCTCGATACAACACGAATGAAGCCTGCCGGAGGGATGCGGCCTCCCGCACTTCGATGCGAATCCGCGCGTCGAGCAGGTTGCTCCCCAGACGTCTTTCGACCTCTTTCGCCAGAGTGGCGCGTTCGAGGCACACGCCGCCTTCGATGACGATCGCGTCATCGAGCCGACGCGACGGCTCGGCGGCTTGCGCCTCGACGGAGGCGAACGTGACGCAAGCCACGACGCAGGGCCAAATTCCACCCCGTCGGTGCCATCGCCACGTGTGCATCGCGTGTTCTCATATACGCTGACGCCACGCTAGGAGCGATTGGGGTTCGTTCGTTCGGGCACGGCCACTGCGATAACGAGACGAGGGGGCTGCATCATCCTCGCTCGCCCTCCTTCTGCCGCCGACTACGTTCGGCCAAAACCTCGGCACGATGGGCAGCTTGCTAGGGGAAGCTGCACTGCAGCTCCCCTTCGCTTTTGCGCGCTCATCGGGGTCGGTGGACTCCCTCGGAGCGCGCAAAGCTCCGAGCGAGACAGCACGCGCCCTAGCGACGTGCGTGGAGATCGCGCGTCACGGAGTGTTCTTGTAGAGCAGCCACTGCCGATTGCTCTCGGATGCGCCCTCGTTCACGACGAGATCCGGCTTGCCGTCGCCGTCGAGATCCATCGTGGTCCAAAAGGAGTTGGCAATCTCGTCGAATCCGTACGTTCCGGGCGCACCGGCAGG
>JAEXCN010000499.1 GCA_023402175.1 Pseudomonadota bacterium
GGATGGAGGTCGGACGTTCGCGCGATCCGAAGCTGCTCGAACGCCGAACGATGCGAACCGCGGCGTGACGAGAGGCGCACGGCCGGTGCTCGAGCTCTGGTCGTGACGGCGACCACTGATGGGAGGTGCCCGCAAGCGCCGTCGGTACGTGCGCGGCGCTGCATGCAAGCTACACTGACGTCATGCGCGCTTCGCTCCTCGTCCCGTGCGCGCTCGTCTTCGCTCTGGGCGGGTGCAAGGGCACGAGACGAGAGGCCCCGCCTCGGAGCGACACCGCGAGCGTCGCTCCTCCGGCGCCCGCGGCGGAAGCGGCCGCAGGGCCGCTCGAAGAGAACGCCGAGCCGTTCGAGTCGTTCTTCGATCCCGATGCCGAGGGGCGCGCGGCGCTGATCGTCCGCAAGGACTCGCCGAACATGCGCTACGCCCAGCTCGGTCGCGACGCGTGCCTCGCGGAGCTCGGGCGGCGCGAGATCGCGTTCGAAGAGGCGCCGCCGACGGAGTGGGCGCGAACGCCGTCCACGTCTGTTGCGCGCGTCGACAAGGCGCCGAAGAAGACGAAGCCGGCGCCCAAGGCGCGGTACGCGCCACGAGCAAGGCACGGCAAGCAGGCCAGGGCCGTCAAGGCGGCGATCAAGCCGAAGCCGCAGCCGAAGGCGCCGCCGGCGGTGACCGCGCCCGCCGAGCCGAACGACGCGACGTCGGTGCTCGCGCCGGTTCGCCTCCGAGGTCCGCTCCATGGGATCGCGATCCACTCGGGGCTTCCGGAGAAGATGCGTGCGAAGTCGACGGTCGAGATCTTCGACTGTCGCCTCGTGCTCGCGCTCGACGACTTCACGTCGGTCCTCGCGAAGCACGACATCGTCGAGGTCGTTCACATGTCCGCATTCCGCTCGCAGCGCGATCGCGGATGCACCCCGAAGTACACGGGCAAGCAGCATTGCGGCGCGCTCGCGGTCGACGTCGGCACGTTCAAGAAGAAGGACGGCTCGGTGCTGGACGTCGACAAGGACTTCAATGGTCGCATCGGGACGGCGACGTGCACGGCCGGGACCGGCCCGAACCCGGTGACGCCGAATGCGACCGAGCTCTGGGACATCGTCTGCGAGTCGGCGCGCCGCGGCCTCTTCCACGTCGTGCTGACGCCGAACTTCAACGCCGACCACAAGAACCACTTCCATCTCGAGGTCACGCCTGAGGTGGAGTGGATGTTGATCAAGTAGCGTCGCATTTCGCGTGCGCTCAGGACGCGGTCCGTCCAGCGCGCAGCGTGTGCGTCCACCACGACAGCTCGTCCAGCATCGTGACGGCCGCTTGTTCCAGGAATGGGAAATCGGCGATCTCCTTCCCTGCTCGAACGGCGGCAATCGGCTCGCGTGTGATGTGAACGCTCGATCGCGTCGGCGCCATCTGGAGCTCGATGCAAACGAGCCGGAGCTGCTCGACCGCACGCGCCCCGCCGAGGCCGCCATATCCGACGAAGGCCGCCGGCTTTCGATTGAGCTCCGGATACGCGTGGTCGAGCGCGTTCTTGAGAGCACCGGAGATGCCATGGTTGTACTCGGCGGTGATGAACACGACCCCGTCGAGCGAGGCGAGCTTACGGCACCAGCGCTGCGCGACGTCGTTCGTCGGCGGCGCGATCAGCGGTGCCGTGGGCTCGTCGAAGAACGGGAGTGGATAGTCGCGAAGATCGATGATCTCGGCGTCGAGGTCCGTCCGGCTTGCGGCGACGTCCATGATCCAGCGCGCCGGCTTCTCACCGAACCGGCCTTCGCGCGTCGTGCCGACGATGATTCCGATCATCGGTCGCGCACGAAGCTCGGGACCGAGATGGCGGTCCGTCATGCGACCCTCGCGTTGTGCGACGCGCGGATCCGGAATCCATCGTCCCGGCGAACCATGACCATGCTGAGGACGCCCCTTCGCTCCTCCCGGCCGAGACCATCTGCGGCGACGAAGTCGGGCCAAGACCACACGGCGTGGACGAGCGCGATGTCCGGAGTGAGGAAGTCGACGTCCGCGATTTCGATGGTGTAGCTCGACCGCTGCCGCGCGATCTCGGAAGAGACGGCCTTGTGCCCGGCGATGTTCTCGGCGCGGGATCGCCACCACTGCCCCGACCAGCCGATGAAATCGCAATCTTCGGTGAAGAGCGCTCCCCACGCGTCCATGTCGTCCCGCCGCCAGGTCTCGACGTAGGACCGCATGACGGCCTCGATGCTGCCGGTACTCGACATCACTACCTCCTTCGATACGCCAGAGACTAGGATCGTGGACGTTCGGCTGGCAGGCGGCGTTTCGGGAACGTATCGTCCACACTTGTGAACGATGACGCGCGTGCGCTGAACCTGAACGACCTCCAGCTCTTCGTTCAGGTCGTGGACCGGAACGGCTTCGCGGCCGCGAGCCGAGCGCTGCGGATCCCGAAGTCGACACTCAGCAAGCGGGTCAGCGCGCTCGAGGCCCGACTCGGCGTGCGCCTCCTCCAGCGGACGTCGCGACGCTTCGCGATCACGGAGATCGGCGAAGACGTGTACAGGCACGCGGCCGCGATGGTGGTCGAGGCGGAGACGATCGAGGCGATCGTTCGAGGGCGGCTCGCCGACCCGAGTGGCACGGTACGACTGACGATCTCCGCGACGACGGCGCAGGTCGCATTCTCATCGCTGCTGCCGCTCTTTGCGCGGTCGTATCCGAAGGTCAGGATCATCCTGCACGCGACGAACCGTCACGTCGATCTGGTCCAGGAGGGCTTCGACATCGCCGTGCGCGCGCATTCCACGCCGCTGCCCGACTCCGAGCTCGTCCAGCGACGGCTGGGCCAGACGCGCGTCCACCTCGTGGCGTCGCCATCGTATCTCGAGGAACGCGGGACCCCGGTTTTCCCGGACGACATCGCGCATCACGACGGGCTCCTCACTGCGCCTTCTGGCGGTCGAGACACCTGGCCGCTCTACGCGCTCGACGGAAGGCTCGAAGAAGCCACCCCGCAGCCGCGGCTCTACACCGACGAGCCGTCGACGCTCGTCCGTGCCGCGATCGCGGGACTCGGCATCGCGTGTCTACCTCCCGCGCTGTACTCCCCCGCTGTCGAAGCCGGCTCGCTCGTGCGCGTGCTCCCGCAATGGCACGGACCGATCGCCAAGCTGACGCTCCTGACGCCGTACCGCCGCGGACAGCTCCCGGCGGTGCGCGCCGTCGTCGACTTCCTCGCGACCGAGCTTCCTCGAGCGATGCGCCTCGAGAGCTGAACCTCGCGCCTCGATCGTAGCTCCTGTTCTCGAACGAGATCGAGGACCTTCGAAGCGCCTGTCGGAGCAACTCGACGACGACTGAGGACGTCCCTACCAGGCCTTTGCGAGTCCGAAGGACTGCCGGAAGGCCACGCGAGGACCGAGCGAGCTCGCTCCCGCGCCGTCGTGCTGCGCATAGAGGAGCGTGAGCAGCGAGCTCTCGGCAATGGCCGAGAAGCCGGCGCCGAGATCCACACGAAGCCCGAGGAGCGGTCCCAGCGAAGCGGCGGGAGTGGCTCGCGATGGCGCGACGCCGCGGGACTCGAAGCTCTGATGGAGCAGCCATCCGCCCAGCGCGAGGCCGAGCTCGGCGGACACGATCGGCAGGTCCCATCCGTGGAGCGCCCGCAGCTCTCCGCCGACCTCGTTGACGCTCGCCTCGACGACCTCGTTGGCGAAGGCCGAATGACAGCCGGCGAGGCGCGCGCCGACGCTGAGCGATTCGAAGTGGAGCATGTACCCGGCGAATGCGCCGTGGCAGAGCCCGTCGGCGTTGCGCAGCGCCGTCCTGAACCAATAGCCAACCTCGGGACCATGAGCGATCTCCGAGCCCCCTTCCCCCTTCCGCACAAGGCGCGTGTAGGCGATGCGCTTCAGGCGATCGTCGCTCACGTCGACGGTACCGTTCGCGTCGACGTCCCCTTCGAGGAGCGCGTCAGGCGCGCGGCCACGTACGAAGTAGCGACCGCTCCGAACACTCAGGCGGCGCGCTCGCGCGACGTCCGACACCTCGCCGACGACGGGGCCACGATCGCTTCCCGCCATCACGAGGTACGTGCGTCCGGCCGGAAAGACGAGCGTGGCGCGTGACTGGCTCGGAACGGGGAGCTCCGTCAGCGGGAGCTTTCCTGCCCCGCGAAGCTCGTAGCGAAACGTCGGGTGCTGGATCCCGGAGAGCGTCTGACTGCTCGAGCGCAGCGTCGCATCGTAGGTGTAGCGGTAGGCCTCTTCGAGCGTGACGCGTCCATCGAGATCGCTGTCGGCTGCGCCGAGGAGCGCCGAGACGAAGTAGTGCGTGAAGAACGACCCCTTGAGCGCGTCCGACTCTTGCGCGTCCTCGTTGACCGAGCTCGACGTGAGCACGACGAGGCCCTGCTCCGAGAGTCGCTCGTCGACGCGAATGTCGAAAGGAGCTGCCGGCCGGCCGCCCTTCGCCCGTGTGAGCGCGCCCGATCGACAGGCATCGACCGCGAGCACGCGAAACGTCGCTGCCGATCCGCGCACGAGTTGCTCGAGCTGGGTCAGATCGAAGCGCGTCCCCGACATTCGCAGCGCGTCCGCACCGCCGTGGCCGGAGAAATAGACGAACAGGAGCGCGTCGGTTCCACCGGCGATCGTCGCGCGGATCCGATCGTTGAGGGCGATGAGTGTAGCCTGAGCGCGGGACGCGCTCTCGCCGCGGAGGAGCACCATGTCCGCGGGCTCGAAGCCGCCGAGGTCCTTCAGCACGTCGTAGACGCGCTGCGCGTCACTCTCCGCATAACGGAGCGCGACGTCGCTCGCGTCCCCGCGATCGTTGCCGATGACGACCGCGTATCGGCGGACGGCAGCCGATGCAGGCTCGACGCAGACGAAGATCGCAAGCGCGGCAAGCGCTGCGACGATGTACCGGAGCCACGCCCGCGAGGTCATGGCGACGGGATCACATCCTCCGAGGTGGCGTCCTTGCGAAGCGTGAGCTTCTCGACGACGCACCCTGGCGCGAGAGGCGCATGGTCCGGTGATACTTCGAGCGCGAGGCGCAGCGGTTCGACCGCGAACGCGTCAGGACAGAAGACGCCGTAGATCGTCTCCTCGCCGAGCGCGTCGTCGAGAACCGTGCTCACAGGGAGTGCGACCTCGTCACCAGGCGGTGCCGGCGCCGCCGCGCCGCCGGAAGGATAATAGACGGTGGCATGGCGAGCTCCGTCGACGCTGAGGATCGCGAGGTGGCGCGTGCGCCGGGCCGTGTAGACGAATCGAAGCGCATCGCCGGGCGCAACGTGCTCGCCGGATCCGCCGAGGCGCACGCTCTCACCGTGCTTCACGTAGAAGCCCAGCCGCACCGCGTCTCCTTTCGGGCGCGTGCCGTCTCCAGGGCGGAAGCGGACGAAAAGGAGAATTGCAGCGGCCATCGCGAGGACGCTCGTCGCTGCGACGAGTCGCGCCCGCGATGCCTTCCGTCGAGACGGGGTCTCGAACGCCGGTGGAACCGGCTCGGCCCTGAACGCGTCACGTTCGCGCGCTAGCTCGCCGAAACGCCCGGCGCACCGGTCGCACGTCTCGAGATGCGCGCGCGCTTCCCGCTCTTCCTGCTCGTCGAGCTCGCCTGCGAGGCGTCGATCGAGCGCGAAATCGGATAAACAAGCTTCGGGCCTGTGGCGGGACGGCGCCTTCACGGGACCTCCTCGGTCTTGCGGATGCTCACGTGCAGCCGCTCGACGAGATCGCCGACATGACGTCGCGAGCATCCGAGGACGCGGGCGATCTCTTCGTGCGTCATCTCGTCGGCGTAGAAGTAGACGGCGACCTGCGCGAGCTCGAAGGGCACTCGGGCGAGGAGGTCGTGAAGGACGGCGATGCTCTCGGCCGTTCCGGGAATCGAACGCTGCGGCTCCGGGCTCTCGGCCAGGAGGCGTGCACGAGTTCGCTGGTTTCGAAGGCGATTCAAACAGGCGTGCGTCGTTGCACTATACAACCAAGTCGTGATCGCGCTCTGCCCGCGGAACGCGTCGGGACGATCGATCACGGACACGAACACGTCGTGCAGCACCTCGCGCGCGTCCTCCTCGTTGCCGAGGATGCGCCGAGCGCGCCGCAGCACGACGTGTCCATGCTCACGGTAGAGCGCTTCGATCGTCCTCGAGGCCAAGCTCCTCCAGCGGCTCTTCCCTCACGGCGTCGACGGACCGGATGGGCCGTTGGGCGGTCGTGCATCGCGCGAGAGCGGCTCGATCAGGAGCGTGAGCGGTGTCGCGAACGGCACTTCGGCATAGGGCCATGGCCCGCGGCACGCCGGATCGTCGGGCGGCCTGCCCTCACACGACGGGGCCGCGACCTCGATCCTGTGAAAGAGGTGGTACCCCTTCGCGAGCGCGCCGCCCGGACACGCGCTGACCGCCGGGAGATCCGCGTCCACATACACGACGCGGAAGTCCTTCACCTCGCCGTAGAAGTCGAAGGGATCGCCGCTCGACGGCGAGGCTCCTTGACGGATCGCGCGGACCGTCGCGGTAGCCATGCGGCCGGCCACCCCCGACGGCTCGGGAGCGCACGAGAAGAGCGCGCCCTCGGGCGGCGGCTCGTAGACGTCGAGTGTGAACTCCGCTGGGAATCGTCCGCTCACGGGTACGGCGCTGCCGACTCTCGGCCGGGCAATTGCGACCTTCGCGTCGGCATTCGGCGCAATCTGAGCCCAGACGAGCGCCGCCGACAGCGGCGGAGCGTTCACGGTCGTCGTCGACGCCGTCTCGACGCGGCCGTGAAGTCGTGCGAGCGGCTCGCCACGGTAGGTCGTGTCCGCTTGCCCCGCGCATCCGAAGGCGCAGGACACGGAGATCAGGCAGAGAAGGCTCGAGAACAGCTTGGTCATGTTCGGTCCTCGACGGCGCGTCTCGGACGCTCGCAGAAGTCGCGTCATCGCCGTCGAGGGATTAGGACCGCGAGCTCGAGATTCGGGCACGAATACGTCATCGTGATCGCTGAGCTCGCCGGCCCCTCGAAAGCTGGCCGGAGTGAAGCACGAAAAAAGCCGCACGCATGCCCAAAAGGCGCGTTCGCGGTCCCAACGGGCAGAGCTGCTCTCGAGAGCGGCCGAGGAGATCCATGCCCGCTCGACCCACTCCGTCCCCGCGCACGCGGCTCTTGCTTCCGCTCACCTTCGGCTTCGTGACGTCAGGTCTCGTCGTGAGCCCCTTCGGGTGCAGCTCGGACGCGATCGGGCCGGAGGACGCATCCGTCGTCGACGCTCACAACGACGACGATGGCGCGGTTCGAGGCGCGGACGCCTCCGGCGACTCATCGGAGCCGGACTCGCTGACCGACGCGTCGTCGCTCGACGCTCAGGGAGACGGCGGCGACGGGACGTACCGGCAGGGGCCGTATCTCTGCTGCGCCGAGGGCCAGGGGCGTTCGTGTTGTTCTCCAGAGATGCTTCCCGATCCGGACGCGGGGCGGACGGCCACGTGTTTCAAGTACGGCGGCACGCTCGGCAAGTGCACTGGCTTGGGGGAGTTCCTCGAGGCGAAGGACATCTGTTCGCTCTGCTGCCCCGGCCTCGTGCGCGTTCCGTCTCTCGCACCGGCTGAAGGCGGACCGATCCGCATCGGTAACGTCGACTGCGAGGTCACCAGCTACCCCAGCGTCTTCGGCTGCACGGCGTGTGGCGATGGCGTCTGTAGCGACGGTGAAAACGCCTGCAACTGCCCCGGCGATTGCGGCAACCCGATCGATGCGGGCACCGTCCCCGAAGCCGGTCCGATCGACGACGCGGGTGTTGTCCCGGAAGGAGGCCCCGTCGGTCCGGGCGGGGCGCCTGAAGGCGGCGTCGGGCCTGGCACCGGGCCTGGCACGGGGCCCGGAGACGCGAGCGTTCCGGACGCCGTCTCGCCGCCACCGCCGCCGCCACCGCCAGCGCCGTGACGGGCGCGTTCGCGCACGCCTTCTCGTTGCCGCAGTGACCAAATGAGCGAAGCGCGCGATGCTCGCCGGAGCATCGCGCGCTCGCGACTTTCATCTCAGTCCGCTCGAAACAGCTCTTCGAGGTCGCCCTTCGTGAGCTTCTTCGCGCCGCCGACGTCCTCGCTGAGGACGGCGCCGACGAGCTCGCGCTTCTTGCCACCGAGCTCGAGGATCTTCTCCTCGATCGTGCCCTTCGCGACGAGACGGTAGGTCGTGACGACCTTCGTCTGGCCGATGCGGTGGGCGCGGTCGGTCGCCTGATCCTCGACCGCGGGGTTCCACCACGGGTCGAAGTGGATGACGGTGTCCGCGGCCGTGAGGTTGAGGCCGGAGCCGCCCGCCTTGAGCGAGATGAGGAAGACCGGCGGGCCGTCCTCGCGCTGGAAGTTCTCGACGCGCCCCTGACGATCCTTCGTCGAGCCGTCGAGGTACTCGTACGCGACGCCGTCCTCTTCCATCGCCTTCCGGATGATCGTGAGCATGCTCACGAACTGGCTGAAGACGAGGACGCGGTGGCCGCCGGCGATGGAGGTCTGGATGAGCTCGCGGAGCGCCACGAGCTTGCCCGAGTCCTCGTCGCCGAACTCGCGCGGAAGCCCAAGGAGGCGCGGATCGCACGCCGCCTGACGAAGGCGCGTGAGACCGGCGAGGATCTGGATCTGGCTCTTCGCCATGCCCTGACGCTCGACCTCGCCCATGACCTGGGCGCGGACTTCCTTGAGCACGGCGCCGTAGAGCGCGTTCTGCTCGCCGGTGAGCTCGCAGATGTTGTCGGTTTCGATCTTCTCCGGAAGATCCTTCGCGACCTCGGACTTCGTGCGGCGGAGGATGAACGGGTGGATCGTCGCGCGAAGGCGCTGGGCCGCCTTTGGGTCGCCGGCGTCGATGGGCCGGGCGTAGCGCTCCTCGAACTTGTCGA
Organism: Pseudomonadota bacterium; assembly: GCA_023402175.1. Taxonomy (GTDB): domain Bacteria; phylum Myxococcota_A; class Polyangia; order Polyangiales; family Polyangiaceae; genus Labilithrix. The sequence continues at coordinate 8,872 of JAEXCN010000499.1, forward strand.
GCGGCCCGAGCAGGCCGGGGCTGACGAAGTCGAAGATCGACCAGATCTCGGAGAGGCGATTCTCGATCGGCGTACCCGTGAGCGCGAGGCGCCGCTGCGCCTTCAGGCGCTTGGCTGCGCGCGCGGTGGCGCTGAGCGGGTTCTTGATGTTCTGCGCCTCGTCGAGGATCGCGTACGTGAGATCGAGCTTCGCGAGGAGCTCCTCGTCGCGGCGCAGGAGCGCGTAGCTCGTGATGACGACGTCCGCGTCCTCGAGCTCGTCGGTGCGCTCCTTGCGCTCGCTGCCGTGCCAGACCATGTGCTTCAGCGACGGAGCGAACTTGTCGAGCTCACGCTCCCAGTTCGTGACGACGCTGGTCGGGGCGACGATGAGCGCCTTGAACTTCTTCTTCCCGTCGGCCTTCGCGTCCTTCTCGACCGCGCTCTTGATCGAGAGCATGAGCGCGATCGTCTGGATCGTCTTACCGAGACCCATGTCGTCGGCGAGGATGCCGCCCGACGCGATGTCGTGGAGGAAGTGGAGCCACTGGAAGCCCTGCTCCTGGTACGGACGGAGCTGCGCCTTCAGGTTGCGCGGCTTCTTGACGACCTTGATCTCGTCGACGTCCTGGAGCTTCTTGAAGAGGTCCTTCGCGCCGTCGGAGACGTGCGCTTTGCCGACCTGCTCGAGCAGCTCCTGGATGCGTCCAGCCTGCGAGAGTGGGAGCTTGCCGCCCTGACCGCCGCTCGTCGCGAGGATCTCGGCCTGGCGGAGGAGGACCGCCTTGACCTTCTCGGGATCGAGCTTGGCGAACGAGCCGTCGGAGAGGCGCACGTAGCGGCGGCCTTCCGCGAGGCAGCGCGCGAGCTCGTCCTGCGTGACGGCGATGCCGTCCGACTCGAACGTGAGGCGGAGCGAGAGCCAGTCGACGCCGCTCGACACGCGCGCGTTCGCCTGGAGCGACGACGAGCGGACCTGCACGTCGACGAGGTCGTCGGGGATGAAGAGGTCCCAGTCCTCGGGGAGAGCACCGACGGCCTCCGTCCAGAACTGGAGCGCATCGTCGCCGCGGGCGATGAAGCTCTGTCCGTCCTCGTCCGCCTTCAGGCCGAGCGCGCGGAGCTTGCTCGTCGCCTCCTGCTGGGAGGCGATATCGCAACGAATGACGGTCGCACGCTTGTCGGCGCGGACGCGGCGCGGGCCGCGCGTCGTGATCTCTTCTTCGTCATCGCCGCCGGTGACCTTCGGCGGCTTGACGATGACCGGCGGAGTCATGCCGTCGGCGCGCACGTCGATCTCGACGTCCTCGTACGCGGCGCGGAGCGAGACATGCGCTTCGGTCAGCGTTCCACCGGCGCGGAGACGGAACGTCGGCGGGATGTCGACGACGTCCGCGACCTGCGAGAGATCGGGCAGCTCGGCGCCGACCTCGAGCGCGACGCGCGGGAGGCCCTGCGCGATGAGCGTCGGGAGGTTGTCGATCGAGTCGGAGATCGTCGGCGTGCGCATCAAGCGCCGGATCGCTCCGGGCGAAACGCGGCGATCGAGCGGGCGCGCCCAGCCTTCCTGCGCGTCGACGTGCCAGCCGGGGCTGCCTTCGAACCAGCCGCCCTGGTTGGTCGTGAACTTGCGCGGATCACCGGCGCGCTGGAACGCGGCCTTCACGAGGACCTGCTGGCCGTCGTGCGAGAGCTCGAGATCGAAACGCGGACGGAGCGGCTCGTCGCCGAACCGGAGCTCCATCATCTGCGGCTCGAGGATGACGCGGCGTCCTTTGAGGAGCGGAAGGAGCTCGGCGGCGTCCTCCGCACGGACCTCGACGCCGACGCGGCGCGGGCCGTCGGTCTCGTGACGCGCGAGCATGCGGAGCGCCTCGCGGTCCGCGGTCGGCCTCTGCGCCTGGAAGGCGAGCAGCGCGGTGGCGGAGAGCGGCGTGCGCGCGTCCGGATCGAGCAGCGAGACCGTGAGCGTCGACGACCGGACCTGCATCCGGTACTCGATCGTCTTCGGCGCCGGGGGCATCGGCTCGGCGATCCACGCATCGACGCCCGTCACGCCACGCGCGCCGCCGCCTTCGACCGTGAACCCCGGGCGGCCGCCCGGAGCGCCCATCCCGCCACCGAGCGCTCGCTGAGCGGCGAGCTTGCGCGCGCGACGGCGGGCACGACGGCTGCCTCCACCCGTGGCGAGCGAGTCGAGGTCCGCAGCCC
>JAEXCN010000511.1 GCA_023402175.1 Pseudomonadota bacterium
CGCTCTCCCCTCGACGCGCTCGACTACGAGCGCTCTCCCCTCGACGCGCTCGACTACGAGCGCTTGGAGCATGACCGGGCAGTGCCATTCGTTCGGCGATGTGGTGTGGATCGACGTGACCGGCTGCGCCCATTTGCATGCACCTCAGGCCGGGTCTTCGGCTTCGACGATCTTCGACGGTGAGCTCATCCTCGCGTCGCGTCTCGCGGGGGTGATCTCGTCGCTCGGACACACGTGCTCCGTCGCGATTGCCGATGGACCGCGTGTCGCCGCGATGCTCGCGCGGGCGGCCGCCGAATCCGCCGCGCGGGCAGCCAGCGGCGCGCTGCGTCGCCGCGCGAAGAGCTCGTTCTCCGAGCTCGAGCCCATCGTCGTGCGTCCGGGCGAGAACGCCCGCGCGATCGCTTCGCTGTCCGTCGCGTCGCTGCCGATCCCTCCCGAGGACGTACGCTGGCTCGCAAAGATCGGCGTTCGCACCATCGAGGAGATGCGTGCTCTGCCGCGTGCAGGTCTCGCGACGCGGCTAGGAGCGCGTGCACGCGACGTGCTGATGCTGCTCGACGGCGACGATCGCTCGCCGCTCGCTCCGTACATCCCGCCGGAGGTCCCGGAGGAAGAAGCGGCGCTCGAATACGGCATCGAGGGAACGCAGGCGCTCACGTTCGTCGCGAAGACGCTCACCGATCGCCTCTCGGCCAGACTGCAAGGGCGCGCCGTCGCGGCCGCGCGCATCGAGCTCGAGCTGCACCTCGACGGGGCGATGCTGCGCGAGGAAGCCGCGCGAACGTCGGCGTCCAAGAGCGAGACGACCGCTGACGAAGATCCGCCGAGCAGGCGCGACGTCGCTGTCGTGGAGCTCGATCTGCCCGCGCCGCTCTCGACAGCGAGCGATCTGCTCGCGGCGCTCCGCCCGAAGATCGAGCGGCTGGTCCTCGCTGCTCCGGTGCTCGGGGCGAAGCTCCGCGCGCCCGTGCTCGTCCACAGACGTGCAGCTGCGCTCGCCCTGTTCGAGCCGCAGCCGAAGGCCGAGCGCGCGCTGCCGCGGCTCGTCTCCGAGCTCGTGTCCGATCTCGGGCACGATGCGGTCTCTTCGCTCGTGCTCGCTGACAGCTGGGTGCCCGAGGATCGCTCCCGCCTCGTTCCGTTCGGCACGAAGGACGCACGGACCCCGAAGAAGAAGCGGCGCATGCTCTCGAGCGTGCCCGAACCGACGCGGCTCCTCGCCGAGCCGCGGCCGGTCGCCCGCGAGGACGTTCGCATCCTGCGCCATCTCTCTCGGGTCGAAACGCTCGAGTGGTGGAAGGAATGCCCCGGAGCTTCGCACGATCGTGGCCCCGGCCGCGGAGCAGACGAGCGTGGCCGCGGAGCCGCCCGCGGACGAGACAATCGGAACGCGGTCGACTACGTCCAGGCGTGGACGAACGACGGCGCGGCGTGGGTCGAGATCGACCGCGCGAGCGGGGCGATGCGCGTTCGCGGATGGTTCGACTGAGAGGCTCGGATGTCGACTCGGATCCGCATCGACCCGACGACCCGCATGCCCTTCGAGGGCGAGGCCGGGAACGACGTTGCGAAGGAGCTCGCCGCGCTCCGGCGCACGATCGAGTCGCGGCCCAGCCGGTACGTCGAGCTCTCCGCGCGCACGAGCTTCAGCTTCCTCTCGGGCGCGACACCACCCGAATACATGGTCTTTCGCGCCGCCGAGCTCGGGTACGACGCGATCGCGATCACCGATCGCGATGGCCTCTACGGGATCGTCCGCGCTTGTGAGGAGGCGGCGAAACACGGCATTCGCGTCATCGTCGGCTGCGAGCTGACGCTCGAGCAGGAAGGCCTCGAAGGCGTCTCCGCAGACCGCACTCTCGCGCCCATGAGTACGTGGGGGCCGCCGAAGCCGAGCACGATCACCGTCCTCGTCGAGGATCACGTCGGCTACACGAACCTCTGCAAGATCCTGACGGAGAGCCATCAGCGCCACCCGAAGTCGGTCCCGACGAAGCGGACCGACGATCTCGACGAAGAGGACCTCCCGCGGAACACGTTCGCCGGTGTGCCGCTCCGGTTCGTCTGCGCCCACAGCGAAGGCTTGTGGGCGCTCGCGGACGCAGCGCTCTTCACCGAGAGCGCTGGTCCGAGCCTCGTTCGAGCATTCGGTCCGCGCCTGTCGATCGCGGTGCATCTCCACAAGGACGGAGAAGACCGCGCGCGTGTCGCCCGCGTCGAGACGGCGGCGCGCACGTACGGCGTGCCCATCTGCGCGACGAACCGCGTGCTCTACGCGCGCGCGTGCGACAAGCCGCTGCTCGACGTCCTCTACTGCATCCGCGAGGGCAAGACGCTCGACGAGGCCGGCCGCGAGCTCGCGCCGAATGCCGAGGCGTACCTCAAGAGCGAGGAGGAGATCTCGCGCCTCTTCTCGCTGCATCCCGAGTGGATCGCGCGCTCACGCTTCATCGCGGACCGATGCCGCTTCTCGATGAAGGAGCTCGCGTACCGCTTCCCGTACGAGATCTCCGACCTCGTGCACCGCGACTTCGCGCGCGGCGGAGACGGCGAGAACACGGAGACTGCGCAGGACGCGCTCCGCCGCCTGACGTACGAGGGCGCGCACGCCCGCTACGGCGAGTCGATCCCCGAGAAGGTCGCGCTCCAGATCGAGAAGGAGCTCGCGCTCATCGAGAAGCTCGAGGTCGCGCCGTATTTCCTCAGCGTCCGCGCCGTCGTCGACATGGCGCGCCGCCGCGACATCCTCTGTCAGGGCCGCGGGAGCGCGGCGAACAGCGCGGTCTGCTACTGCCTCGGCATCACCGCAGTCGACCCGGCGCGCTCGAACATGCTCTTCGAGCGCTTTCTCTCGGCTGAGCGTCGCGAGCCGCCCGACATCGATGTCGACTTCGAGCACGAGCGCCGCGAGGAAGTCATCCAGGAGATCTACGAGACCTACGGACGCGATCGCGCGGCGATGGTCTGCGAGGTCATCTCGTACCGTGCGAAGAGCGCCCTCCGCGAGGTCGGCAAGGTCTTCGGGTTCTCGCTCGAGCAGGTCGATCGGCTCGCCGGCGTCGTTTCCTGGTGGGACGGCGTCGGAGCGGTGAGCGAGTCACGTCTCCGGGCCATCGGCTTCTCGGCCGACGATCCACGTGTCCGCCACACGCTCATGATGTCGAAGGCCATCCAGGGCTTCCCGCGGCATCTCTCGATCCACGTCGGCGGCTTCGTCCTCTCGGCAACGCCGCTCGTGCAGGTCGCCCCCATCGAGCCCGCGACGATGGACGCGCGCACGATCATCCCCTGGGACAAGGACGACATCGACACGCTCGGCTTCTTCAAGATCGACGTGCTCGGGCTCGGAATGCTCACGGCGATCCGCAAGTGTCTCGATCTCGTGCGCGACGTCGCCGCGCAGCCGATCACGGGCGAAGCGTCCACCGATCTTTCCAGCACTCTTCCGTCGATACCCCTCGAGGCTCCGGCTCGTGCCTCCGAGCTCCGTTCTCCTGCAGAGACGGGCCCGGCGTTCGAGACTGTCCCAGCCGTCTCCAGCTCGCCGGGCCCACAGCCTGGAGCCCCGCGCGGGGGCCTCGAGTCGACTGCTGGTTACGCGCTTCGCTCCGTCATCGAAGGAACCGCGATCGAGCGGCTCGCGCGCATTCCCGCCGAGGACCCGGAGGTCTATGACGCGCTCTGCAAGGCGGACACCGTCGGCGTCTTCCAGATCGAGAGCCGCGCGCAGATGTCGATGCTCCCGCGGCTCCGTCCACGCACGTTCTACGATCTCGTGATCGAGGTCGCGATCGTACGCCCTGGTCCGATCCAAGGCGGCATGGTGCATCCGTACCTGCGCAGGCGCACCGGCGAGGAGAAGAGCGATCCGCCGCATCCGATCCTCCAACCGATCCTCGAGCGCACGCTCGGCGTTCCGCTCTTCCAGGAGCAGGTGATGCAGATCGCGATCGTCGGTGCGGGATACACCGGCGGCGAGGCCGATCGCCTCCGGCGCGACATGGCCGCGTGGCGGAAGACCGGCTCGCTCGAGAAGCATCGCGACCGGCTGATGGCGGGCTTTCGCGAGCGCGGCATCCCGGAGGAGTTCGGCGAGCGCCTGTACCAGCAGATCCACGGCTTCGCCGAGTACGGCTTCCCAGAGAGCCACTCGGCGAGCTTCGCGCTTCTCGTCTACGCGAGCTCCTGGCTGAAGGTGCATTATCCGGCCGAGCTGGCGGCGGCGCTGATCAACAGCCAGCCGATGGGCTTCTATTCGCCGTCGACGCTCCTGCAGGACGCGCAGCGCCACGGCGTGGAGCTCCTGCCGCTCGACGTCGACTTCAGCGGCTGGGACTGCAGGTGCGTGCGCATCAGCAACACGTCGAAGAAGGCCGCGGCATCTCCGCGAGGCTCGTCGTCCGACCGGCATGCGCGACCCAACAAGGGGACCGCGATCCGTCTCGGGCTCCGCCTCGTCTCGGGGCTAGGCGAAGATGCCGGCCGGCGGATCGAGCGCGCACGAGGCGATGGGCCGTTCACGAGCATCGAAGACGTCGTCGCGCGGGCACGGCTGAACAAGAAGGAGGCGATGGCGCTCGCCGAGTCGGGCGCCCTCGATCGACTCGCCTCGAGCGCCGGTGACGGGAGCGCGCGTCGTGCCGCGATCTGGCACGTGGTCGCGCCTCGCGCGACGGACATGTTCGAGCGAACGAGCTCGGGCGAGCGCGCCCCGAAGCTCGCCCCGATGACGCGCGCCGAGCAGCTCGTGCTCGACTACGAGCGCACCGGTGTCTCGATCACGGACCACCCGATGAAGCTGCTCCGGGCGTCGCTCCCGAAGCGGTTCAAGTCGTCGCGCGACGTGATGCGCCTTCGTTCGGGGACGCGCGTGAGCGCCGCCGGCCTCGTGACATGCCGGCAGCGGCCGGGCACGGCGAGCGGCGTCGTCTTCATCACGATGGAAGACGAGCACGGGTTCACGAACCTCGTCGTCTGGGCCAAGGTGTTCGAGAAGTTCCGCCACATCGCGACGACGGCGAGGCTGCTCGTCGTCCACGGGCGCATCGAACGCAGCGACGACCCGAAGGGGCTGCGTCCTCCGGACCCGAACGCAGCGCAGAGTGTGGTCTACGTGGTCGCCGACCGCCTCGAGGTCCTCGACGACGAGATGCCGAAGCTCGCAAGCATGAGCCGCGACTTCCACTGAGTCCGGCGAGGCCTTCGGTTATGATGCGCCCGCTTGGGCGCGAGTATCCCGGCCACCCCGATGCGCGACGCACAGAGGACGCTCGAGATCCTCTTGAACCTCACGGCTCAGCTCACCGAGGACCGGCCGCTGGAGGACTTCCTCAACGCCGTCACGGACGCGACGATCGAAATGTTCGGGGCGGACCACGCGAGCATCCGCCTGCTGGACACGTCGCGCACGATGTTGCTCTGCGGCGCGCGTTCGGGGTCGGGCCAACAGGACCGGCCGATGGAGCTACGGCGAGGCGAGGGGATCCTCGGCTGGGTCGTCGAGCACGGGCAGCCGGCGCGCATCGACGACGTCCTCCACGATCCTCGATGGCTGCACGGCAAGACGCAGGGGTTCGACGTCCGATCGATCATGGCCGAGCCCCTCTGGTCGAGCGGTGAGGTGATCGGCGTGCTCGCCGTCACCTCGCAGAACGAGAGAGCGTTCAGCGAGGACGATCAGCTGATGCTGCGCCTGCTCGCGAACTGCTCGGCGCCGCCGATCGAGCGAGCGCGCTTGAACCGCCTCGCGATGTTCGATGACATCACGATGGCGTTCAATCACCGGTATCTCCAGCCTCGGCTCGTCGAGGAGATGGTCCGTGCGAACCGGACGGGCGGAGCGCTGTCGGTCCTCTACATGGATCTCGATCACTTCAAGTCCGTGAACGACAAGTTCGGACACGCCGTGGGCGACATCGTGC
>JAEXCN010000566.1 GCA_023402175.1 Pseudomonadota bacterium
GCCCTACACGGAGATCCTCGGCGGCACGCTGGAGATCGACATCCGCGTCGTCGACCAGAGCGACGACGCGGCCTGACGGGACCGGACGATGAACGGCTCAGAGGCGCGGCCCGCGGGGACGCGGCGAACCTCTGAGCCGCACACGTCGCCGCAAGTCGATTTCGTGGATCCGGGTCGCGGCCAGCGCGACTTGACGCTCGAGCGCCACCCGGTAACGAGACGACATGCGTCGAATCCTGGTCAGCGGAGCGAACAAAGGCATCGGGCTCGCCATCGCGCAAGCCATCCTCGAGGAGCATGACGACACGTTCGTCTTTCTCGGATCACGCGATGCCGATAGAGGACGCGCCGCCGCCGCATCGTTGACGAAGGCTCATCCGGATTGGAACGCGCGGATCGAGGTCGTCGCGCTCGACGTCTCCGACGATCGCTCGGTTGATGCCGCCGCCCAGCAGATCGGCCGTAGCGCCGGCGTCGAGAGGCTCTACGGCATCGTCAACAACGCAGGCATCGGCTCGGGACGAGGCGCGAGCCTTGCCGAGGTCCTCCAGGTGAACACGCTCGGGGTCCACCGCGTCTGCGAGGCGTTCCTGCCCCTTCTGGATCCGTCGCGTGGCCGCATCGTGAACGTGACCTCGGCTGCCGGCCCGAGCTTCGTCGCCACCTGCAGCCCGGAGAGGCAGCGATTCCTCCTCGACGACCAGATGACATGGCCGCGCCTCGAGCGCTTCATCGACGAATGCATCGCGATGGGCGCCGACAAGGCGGCGTTCGCCGCGAAGGGCCTCGGCGACGGCGAGGCGTATGGCCTCTCGAAGGCGCTGACGAACACGTACACGCTCTTGCTCGCGCGCGAGCACCCCGCGCTTCGCATCAACGCGTGCACGCCCGGCTTCATCGAGACGGACATGACGCGTGGCTACGCAGAGTCGCAGGGCAAGTCGCCCGCGGACGTTGGCATGAAGCCGCCGTCCGCCGGTGCGCGCGCGCCGATGCACCTGCTGTTCGGCGAGCTCGAAGGAAACGGGCGCTACTACGGGAGCGACGCGCAGCGCAGTCCGCTCGATCGCTATCGCAGCCCAGGCTCTCCGCCGTACACCGGCAATTGAAAGCCGGATATCGACGTCGCGGCTGCGACGCGACCGGCTACTTCGCCAGCCAGGCGTATGCGCCGACGACCAGCGCCTCGACGCCCGTCTCCAGGGTCGGATGCAGCACCGGCGCGAAGAACGGGCTGTGGTTGGTCGGTAGCTCATTGAGCTTGCCGGCCTGCTTGGCCATTGCGTAGGTGGCCGGGTCGCTGCCGCCGACGAACCAGTAAACCGACGGCACGTGCCACTCGGAGCCGAACGTTCCGAAGTCCTCGCTCGCCGAAGCCGGTCCGCGAATGTGCACCCGTTCGGGCGAGAAGTGTCGGCGAAACACGTCGAGGATGCGCTCGGTCGTCCCCGCATCGTTGACGCCGAGCGGATAGCTGCTCCCGCGGGTGATCTCGGGCGGCTTCGGAGCGCCCGAGGCAGCCGCTTCGGCGTCGACGATGCGCGTGATCGCCGCGAGCACGCGCGTTCGCACGCCAGCGTCGAAGCTCCGCACGTTGAGCTCGAGGATCGCTTCGTCGGGGATCACGTTCTCCTTGTCGCCCGCATGGAGCGAACCGATCGTGACGACCGCCGATTCGTTGGGCGCGACCTCACGCGCGACGATGCCCTGCAGGCGCATCACCGTGGCGGCCGCCATCACCACCGGATCGATGCTGGCCTGCGGCATCGATCCATGCGCGCCGCGTCCGAAGAGGCGAATCCGAAGGCTGTCGGCGGCCGACGTGACGATGCCGCTCCGGGCGGCGACGTCGCCGGCCGGACCGACCATCACGTGCTGCCCGAGGATCACATCGGGTCTTGGAAAGCGCTCGAAGAGGTCGTCGTCGATCATCGCCCGGGCGCCCTCGGCGGTCTCTTCCCCCGGCTGGAAGACGGCCATCAGCGTGCCGCTCCAGGCGTCCTTGGCTCGCGCCATCAGCGCTGTGGCGCCGACCAGCCAGGTCACGTGCATGTCGTGACCGCAAGCATGCGCGACCGGAACCGTCTTGCCGGCGGCGTTGGTCGTCGTCACCGTGCTCGCATACGGCAGCCCGGTCGACTCCCTGACCGGCAGCGCGTCCATGTCGGCTCGGAGCATCACCGTCGGACCTTCGCCGTTGCAGAGCAGCCCGACGACGCCGGTGCTGCCGACGCCGGTCGTCACGTCGTAGCCTGCCTTGCGCAGCCGGTCTGCCGCGAGATTGGAGGTGCGCGTTTCGTGCATCGACAGCTCGGGGTGGGCGTGCACGTCGGTGTAGAGCGCCTCGAGGTCCGGCAGCGGGCTCGGCAGATTCGCCAGCAGAGCATCGGTGGAGTCCGCGTTCGAGCTCATCGTTCTTGCGTTCACGACCCGGTGCTCCGAAGCGGCGAGAGACGAAGGGCTCGAGAGGGCGCTGCGAGCCTCGCCGGGACATCGCAGGGCAACGAGCAGCAAGCGCCATTCCTCCGCCGCTCGCCCTTCTCGGACGGCGGCGCCCTTCGCTCACGAGCGCGAGCGCGCGATCACGATCTCCTCGGATGCGCCACTCGTCGCCGTGTTGACGGCCGCGTAGCGAGTCGCGGACGGGTCAGGTCTGGGATTGCGCTTCCGGTCGCGGCGTCTTCGCGAACTTCGAGAGCGAGAGCCAATCCGGAAAAGCGTGAACGAGCTTCGGCGCTCCCTCGAGCCGGATCGCGCCGCTGCGGAGGGCGACAGCGAACGGCACGTCGCCGAGCCAGACCTCCGCCATCGCCTTCGGCGTAGTGCTGACACGTAGGGCGACCTTCTGGCCCGGGTTCGTCAAGCAAAGCTCGACCTCTCGAGGCTTGAACTGGAGGAAGAAGCGCTCCTTGCCGCGTGGCGCGCCGCGGAACTCCATCTCGACGAGCAGGGGCTCGCCGGGGATCGACGCGATGTCGATGCGCCTGCGCATGTCCCACATGAGAAGGCCGACGTCGACGTCGGCGTTCTTCAGCTTGCGCCGCGCCCAGCGCACACCCCACTTGCCACACGCGATCACGACCGGCGCGAGCTCCTCACCTGCCCCGGTGAGCTGGTAGCCACCGGAGGCGCGCTCGACCACGCCCGCATCGCACAAAGACGTGAGGCGCTGCGCGAGCATGCTTCGACTCATCAGCGGGACACCGCGCTGGATGTCGCTGAAGCGACGGCTTCCTTCGAGCAGCTCGCGGATGATGAGCAGCGTCCAACGCTCGCCGAACACCTCGAGGGCCTGCGCGACTGGGCAGAACTGACCGTACCCGTTCCCGTTCCCCTTCATGCCCGCATGATAGGCGCGGTTCGAAAATCGAACTAGTTCGGCTGCACGCCGCTGCGCATGATGTGCCCATGGCCAAGACACACGGCACCGAGTGGGTGGAGCGAGCCCGGGGGATCGGACCGGCGCTGGGAGAGGTCGCGTCGCGACACGATCTCGAGGGCACATTCGTTCGCGAGAGTTACGACCTGCTGAAGGAGCACCGCTTCTTCTCGATGGGCGTACCTCGCGAGCACGGAGGCGCGAGCGCGCTCCACGGCGAGATCTGCGAGACCGTGCGCGAGCTCGCGCGGCACTGCGGCTCGACCGCGCTCGCGTTCTCGATGCACTCGCACCTCGTCGCGGCCGCCGTGTGGAGGCATCTCCACGGTCAGCCCGCCGACGCGCTCCTACGCAAGATCGCGGCGAGCGAGCTCGTCCTGCTCAGCACCGGCGCATCCGACTGGGTCGACTCGAACGGCACGATGGAGAAGGTGGACGGAGGCTATCGCGTGACGGCGCGGAAGATCTTCGGCAGCGGCGGCCCCGCCGCGGACCTCGTGATCGCCAGCGCGCAATACGACGATCCCGACGCGGGACCGCAGGTGCTGCACTTCTCGGTTCCGACGTCGGCCGAGGGCCTGACCTTCGCCGACGATTGGAACGCGCTCGGCATGCGCGGCACCGGGTCGAGCACTGTCGTGATGACGGGCGTATTCGTTCCCGATCAGGCGATCAGCCTGCGCCGTCCGCGCGGTGCGTGGCATCCGGCGTGGAGCGTGACGCTCACGGTGGCGATCCCGATCTTCATGGCCGCATACGTCGGCATCGCCGAAGCGGCGAGCGAGCTCGCGCTCGGCGTGGCAAGGAAGAAGGACGACGTCGCGTACATCCCGCAGCTCGCAGGCGAGCTCGACAGCCTGCTGACGCAGACGCGTCTCGCGTGGCGAGCGGCGGTCGATGGCGCCGCCAACTACGATTTCGCGCCGTCGCTCGATCTCGCGAACAAGGCGCTCGTCGCGAAGACGTTGTGCGCGAATGCCGCGATGGGAACGGTACGCAAGGCCATGGAGATCGCAGGCGGCCCTGGATTCTTCCGCGGCGCGCTCGAGCGCATGCTCCGCGACGTCTCCGCGGCGCCGTATCACGTGCTCCCCGAGAAGCGGCAGCTCCAGTTCAGCGGGCTCATTGCGCTAGGGCGCGACCCGATCACCGGGCGACCGCGCACCACCGTCGGGTGAGACTGATCTCGGAGCACCTCCCGACTCTCTAGTCCGTCGAACGCGCCGGCGGCGTCGATCGACGCGTTCTAGATCGATGTCGAGCCGCCAGGCGTCGGCGTGCGCGGAGCGGGCTCGTCGGGAAGGAGGTAGAGCGCGTCGATCTTCGTCTTCGACGCAAGATCGAGGCGCACGAGCAGCGCGGCACATGCCTGCTTGTGGGCGCTTCGATACTTGTCGTGCATGCAGCGTTGGACGGGCTCCGGCATCGACTGACAAGTGAGGATGAAGTCGCGGACTGCGGGCGGCTCGTCCAAGGGGGCGCCGCCGGTGCTGGACACCCAATACGCGCCGAAGTCTTGGCGGAACCTCGACGCGGCTTGGCAGACGCGGCCATCCTCCCGACCGCTTTCCTCCGAAGCGGAAGCAGCTTCTGCGCTCGGCGAGAGATCGGCCCTGCAGGAGACGAGAATCTCGACCCGGTGGCCCGTCGCCGCCTGAGTCGAGTGGAGTACGTACTGGCCGGCGCAGATTTTCGCTGCTTCGTCGTAACAGTCCGAGGTGGCAGCGCACGAAATCAGGTGGGCATCTTCGTTGTCGGGTCCGCGAACGGATCTCGACCGGGCACCACACCCCGTTGAAGCCAACGCCGCGAGCACTGCGCAGACCAAGAGACGAGCCATCGTCTCGCAGTCTCTACCGCCGTTCGCGCCGCGCGGCTACATCGTGCTGCGCGCGTATTCTCCGATGGGCGCTACGCGA
>JAEXCN010000071.1 GCA_023402175.1 Pseudomonadota bacterium
TGACACGCCGAGGCGCTCGCGATCGAAGTAAGACATCCAACAAGGGCAAGAGCACGCGTTGCTCGCATGACGAGCCACGAAGCTGCAGTCGTCGTGCCGCTGAGCTGCGACGCCAGTGCTCGCGCTCGAGGGCGCGCACGTCCGTGGTGGTCGGACGATCGACCATGCCGGCCGCGAGCCAGACGTCAGAGCTGCGCGGCCGCCTTCGTCGAGGTCGCGACGATCGTCTTGCCGCTCGGGCGCTCGACCAGCACGAGGCTCGCGCCACGTGCAGCCACCGGAACGTCGATCGGCCGCCCGTCGACGACGAGGCGGCGAGCTGCTGGCTCGGCGCGTTCGTTGACGACGACGAGGAGCGCCGCCCTCCGCGCGAGGAGGACGCGTCCGGTCACGCCTCCTTCGGACGGCGATACCGGCACCTTCGCTGCCGAGAGCGCCGCTTCGAGCAGGCGCACCAGCGGCTCGCGATCGCGCGCGAGCTCGAGCGGTAGCGGCTCGTGCCAGACGCCCGGCGCGGCGGACGAGCCGCTGCGCCCGACGCGAGGCGACCTTCGCTCGGTTTCTCCGAGCGCCGCGCGGACTCCTGGAGCAAGCCTTCGAACGCGACCCAGCCGTTCGTGCTCCATCCGCTCTTCTCGTGCATCGCGACCGGGCGTGTGGGACCGAGCAGTCCGAGCTCCCGAAGCGCGGGCGCCGGCAGTCCGTACGAGTCACCCTCGACGGCGCCCGTGACGAGGACCTTCGTGCCCGCGCGCGCGGCCGAAGCGAGCGCCCGCGCGGCCGGCTCGTCGAGGACCTCGGGGCTCGGGACGATCACGAGCTTCGCCCCGCGAAGGGGATCGGTCTCCGTCGTCTGCGAAGAAGATGATGATGCGGCACTCGAAGACGAGCGCTCGAAGAGGAGATCGCTGACGGCCGAAGGCACGACACCGAAACGCTCGGCGAGCGCTCGCACGACGTGTTTCGACGCGTCGATGGCTCCCGTGCGTCCGAGGAATGCGCGTGCATGCGGGACCACGAGCACGACCGGATCCGGCTCGAAGTCCTCGAGGTACGGCGCGGCGCTCTCGAAGAAGCTCGCAACGCGAGCCAAAACATCGAGCTCGGGCTTCGCGGTGCCATCCGGTCTGTAGAGGCCGATCGTCGATTCCATGTCGATCGGCATGTACGGATTGACGTTCCAAACCCACTCGACGACACCGGCGCCGCGCCCTGCGAACGCGTACGCGAGCTTTCGCTCGAGCAGCAGCGCGGCATCCTCCGGCGATCGCCACGGGCTACCGTCGATGTCCTCGAGCCGCATCAGCCCCGTCTCCTGATGCAGGCTCGGCTTGCCGGCGACCTTCGTGACGACGCCGTCCCAGAGAAGGTCGTCGTTCTTCCACCACGTGTGCACGGCCGTGTAGTCGAGCGCGTCGGCCATGAGCTGCTGCGTCGCGCGCTCGTGGATGCCGCCTTCGTCCTGACCGAGGGTGACCAGAGTGTCGCCCGCAGCGTCGCGGATGGCGGCGCGGAGCGTGCGCGCCCAGCTCGTCACGACGTCCTCGGTGAACTCGCGGAAGTCGCGCGCCCAGCGGGGCCGGCGATCGATCTGGAGCGCGACCTGCGTGAAGTCCTCGTCGGTGGGGACCGCGTAGACGTCCTCCTCGGGGAGGCGCCAGAGCGCACGGAGCTTGCCTTCGCTCGATCCGTGGCGCTTCTGGACCCACGCCTTCCACGCGACCGCCTCGTGGACGTCGCCGATCGGCCGGGTGCTCCAGAGCTTCGGGCGCGGCGCGTAGGACGGCTCGTTGATGAGGTCCCAGTGGATCCAGCTCACGCCCTTGAACCGCTGCGCGATCGCGGTCACGAGCGCCTTCTGTCCCTCGAGCGCCTTCGGATCGAGGTACGGGTTCGTCCCTCCATACGACGGCGGAAGGAACGCGAAGAGGTCGAAGCACACGACGATGTCGTGCTTCGCGGCGGTCTGCACGAACGCCTCGAGCGCGGACAAGACGCGCTCGTCGACCTTCCACGGCTCGCCCGTGTCGGGCATGACGCGCGACCACGCCGTCCAGAGCCCGGTCCGCACGAAGTTGATGCGACGTCGCTTCATCTCCGCGAAGTCGGCGTCCCAAACGCGCGGGTTCGGCTCGAAGAGGAAGTCGCGATGGACGTCCGACGCCATGTACGTCGTCCCGACGACGGGGAAGGGGCGTCCGTCGCGAACGAGCCAGTCGTGCGAGACGCCGACCTTCGGTCCCGATGCGAGGAGCTTCTCGTCTCTCACCCAGAACGCCGACTCCGCGCTCCGCGGCCGAGCGCTCTCGACCTCGGGTGTGCGCCGGCGCACGTCGGTGACGACGATGCGGTACATGCCGGGCCCTGCAGGCGCATCCAGGACGAACGTCCCACGCTTCGCCTCCGCCGCGCTCGCGAGCGACACGTCCTTCGTGACGACGGGCTTTCCGCTTTCGTCCGTGACGTGCACTTGCACCGTGGCGGGACCGTCGTCGCGTGGGCCGCTGCGTAAGGTGACGTCGATCTCCACCTTCGCGCGCGGAGCGACGGATGCGTGCTTCGGGACCGCGCGGATCTCGTAGGCGCCCGCGAGCGCCCGCGTGAGGATGCCATGGATCGTCGGCGCATCGAGCTTCGCGTCTGTCGTCGCGAAGACCCATCGCGCGCCGCTCGAAGCGCCGCGGAGACGGTCGATCTCGACGAGCGGACACGCGCGCGGGACGTTCGAGCCGTCGACGACGTGCGCCAGCGGTCGCGCGACGGCATCTCGAGGGCCTGCGGTCCCGTGCTCGTCGGGGAAGCTCTTTTCGGTCGCCAGCCGGAGCGTCAGCGCCCACGCTGTCTTGCCGGTCGGAATCTCGAGACCGAAGCTGGCCGCTTTGCCCGGTGCGCCGGTGGTCTTCCAGCCAGCGCCGATCGCGATCGGCTCGGCGGGTCCGATCAGGAGATCGTGCGCGAACACGGTCTGCCGTGGGCCACGGATCCATGCGCCGCCTTCGGAGCGGACCGGCTCGTGGAATGGCGCCCCGCCGAGCACCGCGAGCCCGCCTCCGTTGCGAAGGAATGTCTGGATCCGCGGCCATGCGTCGACCGGAAAGGCGCTCCCGTACGGGAGTACGAGCACGTCGACGTCGTGCAAGTGGAGACGGTCGGACAGCTGGCTCACGGACGTCGCGCGTTCGACGGACAAGCCGCGAAAGGCTGCGTCGAGCACGTCGTCATCGATCGGTGGCGCGTCGATGGTCGGGAAGCCGGGCGCACGGAACACGAGCGCGTGTGCCGGTCTCGACAGATCGCGTTCCTCCGCTCGTGGGCGCTCGCGCATCGGTGTCGCTCCGCCGCGCTCGGTGGCAGGCGTACGGGGAGGGCTGCACGCCGTCGCGAGCGCGAGAGAGGCGACCGATAGCGCGCTCCATCGACGAGGCACGAGGGGGAAATACCAAACCGCCCACGCTCGTGGAAGGCCGCGCGCCCGGATGCGGAGCGCGTCACGAGGGAGACGGCAAAGTGCTTCCCGGCAGTCGAGAGAAGAACGGATGCCGCGCGAACCATTCCAGCTGGTCGGCCGCCTCCTCGACGAGTCGCTCGCGTGCGTGAAGCCAGCGCTGACACCAGAGCGCGAGCCCGTCGTCCCCCTCGTCGCGTGCGGCGGCATGCGCGAGGCGGACGAGATCGATCCCGCGCCGCAGCGCGGTCAGCGCCCGACGGTACGCCTGCTCGTGATCGACCATCTGGTCCATCACGACGTCCCACACACGACGAAGCGTGTCGACGGCGAGCGCGCCGATCGATCCGAGCCGGACGGAGCGAGCCTTCGCGAGGCCAGGGATCTCCTCGAGCGCCTCGTTGGCGTGGGCAGCGACCGCTCGAAGAGCGTTCGCGGGCGGTCCGCATCCGATGCGCTTCGCCTCGCGGAGCGAGAGGCGATAGCAGTCTTCCTCGAGCTCGTGCAGCTCCGCGAGGAGGGAGGGTGAAAGACGTTCACGAACCATTACGAAGATGCTCGGCGTTCAAAGTCCTGTCGTCGTGGAGTACTCGCCGCGATCGACGAGGCCGTTCGACATCGGCGAAGCTTCCATGCCCGACGCCCCGCGCAGATGGCTGATCTTGTCGTTCACCTTGCCGTAGGTGTCCTTCGCGACGTTGAGCGCCTTGTATCGAGTGCGCGGCGAGAAGAACATGAGAGCGGCGATGCCACCGGCGACGGCGAAGCCGATGCCGCCGAGCACGTAGGCTGTCACCGGCGTTCGCCCGCGCGCCCCCATGATGTACGGGATCGCCGGCATTGCCGCGACCACACCCTCGAGGACCCGATTGATCTTCTTCGTCGTGATCTTCTTCATGACGAGGTGCGGTTGCATCACCCGTACCCGCCTGAGCCGACATCGCACGCCGCGCGGCGCGAGCCCTCGCGCGCCGTGACGCGATGCACATTGCCTCGACTGTGACGCGTGCGGCCACGCCGTAAGTTGACGCGCTCGAATCTATGGACGAGCTGCGAGAAGCGAAAATGCGTGCGCCGTCAGCGCGCGCGATGTGCGAGCAGAGCCGTGACGCGCCGTCTACGAGAGGGCGGTTTGTCCCGCGACGCGCGATTCGTCTTCGTCGCCCGCAGCGCCCGGAGCCGCGTCTGCGGATCGAGACGCGCTCCGCTGCTCCTCTTCGAGATCGCGGAGGTGCTGCTTCAGCGTGCCCTCCTTCATCATCTGCCGGAGAAGTTCCTTCTGACCCGCATCCTGCTTCGTGCGCGCCCTCATCGTGCCGAGGCAGACGACGACCGCGCCGACGATCAAGATGCCGTCCAGTGCGAGCAGCGTTCCGCCGAGGATCCGCGAGCTCGACCCGACGACCAGGCCTCCGATGCCGAGAAGCTTGCCGACGATGAGCAGGCCGAGGGCGAGATAATTTCGAGAGCGCAACGTGTCTGGCATGAGATGAGAGGAAGGTTCGTGGACGAGCTCGGAAAATCCGAGAGCTCGCCTCCCACGACGAGGACTTGGATGCGACCGCCCGGATCGTCCAGGGAGTCGCATGCCGAATGCGTCCCTTCGTTACACCGAAGAATGACGACGTCAAATCGTTCCACGGCTGCACGACCGTGCGCCTGAATCACGCTGGAATTTCCGGGCGATCGTGACGTGCGGCTCGGCTAGCCGAGGTCCGGCGAGGTCAACCGTGAACCTCAGCCGACCTTCGCTACCGCGCTCGCCTTCTCGCGCTTCACGTTGAAGATGCGGAGCGGCTTCTCCTTGCCCTTCAGATGGGCCGGAGGCAGCTCCTCGACCTCGAACCGCGGTCCGAGGCGCGCGAGCGTGTGCTCGCTGACGATCACCTGTCCAGCGAGCGCGATCCCGCAGAGGCGCGCGCTCGTGTTGGCGGTGTCGCCGATGACCGTGTAGCTCATCGCCTTCGAGCTTCCGACGTAGCCCGCGACGAGCGGTCCGGTGTGGAGGCCCATACCGACAGCGAGGGGAGGATGCCCTGCCTCGACGCGCTTTCGGTTGAAGCGGCCGAGCACCTCCATCTGATCGAGCGCGCACTGCACGCTGCGGATCGCGTCGTCCGGGTGGCTCACGGGCGCGCCCCAGAAGGCCATGATGCCGTCGCCCATGAACTTGTCGAGCGTGCCTTCGTACTTGAAGATCGTCTCGACCATCAGCTCGAAGTACTCGTTGAGCAGCTCGTTGATGACGTCTGCCGTGGCGCCCTCGCTCATGCGAGTGAAGCCGCGGATGTCCGAGTTGAAGACGGTGCACTCCGGCACGTGCGTGCCGCCCTTCTTCACTTCGAGCTTCCCGGAGAGGACCTGCTCGGCGACGTTCGGCGAGAGGAGGCGGCTGAAGCGCTCGCGATTGACGATCTCCTGCTCGATCTTCTTCGCGAGCAGGTTGTTCTCGATGAACATCGCCGCCTGGTTCGCGACCGCGGTGACGAGCTCGAGGTCCTTCTGCTGGAACTGAGCGAGCGACTCGCTGTCGAGCCACAGCGCTCCGAGGACGTCCTTCTCGTGCAAGAGCGGCACGACGATCGCGCTCGAGATCCGATTCAGGATCATCGATTTGCCCTTCGAGGACGCGAAGTCCATCGAGGCGTCGTGCGTGAGCACGCTCGCGCGCTCGGTGATGACGTGGTTCAGGATCGTGGAGCTGACCTGGATCGGCGCTTCCGTTCCGTCGCGGCGATGCGCTGCGCGCGGCGCGAGCGAGCCGTCGTTCTCGCGGAGCAAGATGACGGCGCGGTCCGCGTTCACGAACTTGAACAGCGACATCAGGATCTTGTGGAGCAGCTGATCGAGATCGCGCTCGAGACCGATGTCGCGCGTGAGCTCCCACGTGAGCCGCAGCCGCTCGTAGTCGACGCGGAGCTGCTGCGGATCGTGGGCGAGCTGGTCGTACGGGACGAAGCCCTTCGTCTGCGCCGCGATCTGCGTGCCGATCGCGCGCGCGGAGTCGAGCACGTCGACGCGCGTCCCGCCGAAGCTCGGAGGACGGCGCCCGTACGGCGGCATCGGCGGCGGCGGTGCGTGAGGATGCTGGGCCGGCGCTCCATACGGAGCGGCGGGGTAGGCGCCTGGCGAGTTGCGCGGCGTGGCCGGCATCCCCATCGTGCCCATCGGACCCTGCTGCGGGCCGAGATGCCCGCTCGGCATGCCTTGCTGGTGCGTCGGCGGCGGGATGCTCGGGCCCTTCTGGCTCCACGGCGTGGGGACCGGTCCTCCGCTGCCCGGGCTGTGGGGCATCGGCTGCGGATGCTGGATCGCGCCTGGCGAGATGTGCGGCGCGGCCTGCCCGCCGTGCGGGAGCGGCGCGTTGAAGTCGAGCGGAGCGCCGTGGCCGTCGTCGTAGCGTGCGCGCGTCGAGCCGAGGGCGATCTCGTCGCCGTGCCGCAGCATCATCTCGCCGCGGACACGTTCGCCGTTCACGTACGTGCCGTTGAGGCTGCCGAGATCGCGCAGTACGAACCCGCCGTCCCGCTGCTCGAGGATGCAGTGCTCCTTCGAGACGATCTTGTCGAGCAGCTGGATGGAGTTGTTCGGGTGCCGGCCGAGGCTATTGATGGGGCGCAGCTCGATCGCCTGCTGGCCCTCCGCCGTCGCGAGGATCAAACGCGCCATCCGACTGGCATGGTAGCCCGGTACACCTGAGGCGGACAGAGGGAAGTCAGGGCGGCCGGACGAACGGCCGAAGGAGGGCGACCGGCCGTCTCGGACCGAGGTCGGAGCCGGTCGGAGACCGCGTCGCCTCCGGGGCCCGGCCTCTGCCGTAAGCCGGGTTTTGCCGAGGTCCCGTCTGGCTCGGGCGGTGGTCGTTCGTTCCCTTCGGCCTTTCGCCGTCGGGGCCGAAAGAGTCTGGTACCATTGTCGTTGCATGGCCCAGCGCCGCCAGGGTGGCTCGAACCGCGACTCACAAGCCTCCGTCCAGACAGGTGGACGTACGACCCGATCCGGAGGTCGTGCGCGCGGAGGTGCGGGCGCTGGCGCCGCCGAGCCGGAGCGTCGTCTCGACAAGAACGGCGCGCCCACGGCCGAGAACGGCAAGACGGCGCGCGGAAAGGGCGACGAAGAGCAGAGCCCTTCGAGCCCGGCGGTCAGTCCGGTCAAGGCATGGCTCGACGCCAACCTCGCCCCGCAGCCGGGCTCCGGTCGGGATCCGTTCCGCATTCCGGCTGAGCTTGCGACCCAGCACACGGACCCGACCCTCTTGCCGGAGGAGCCGGCCGAGAGCGCCGGCCTCTTCGGGCTGCTTCCGACGGTCGCGCGCCGTGCGCTGACGCTCGGGCTCGCTGCCCGCGAGCCGAGCTTCCACGTCTTCGTCTCCGCCGCGCCGGAGGTGATGATCGAGAACGACATCGTCCGCTTCGCCGAGCGGTTCGCGAACGGCCGCGAGACGCCTCCGGACATCGTCTACGTCCACGATTTCGATCATCCGGAGGCCCCGAAGCCGCTCATCCTGCCGGCCGGCTCCGGCGGGACGCTGGTCGCGGCGATGGATGCGCTCATCGATCGCCTGAAGCAAGAGATCCCGAGCATCGCTCAGCACGAGGAGGTCCGTCGCGCGACGCAAAAGCTCGCGCGCGAGCTCGACTCGAAGAACAAGGAGGTCCTCACGGGCCTCGAGTCGACGGCGAAGAACCTCGGCTTCGGCATCCGCGCGGTGCAGGGCGGCGTCCAGACGTTCCCGATCCTCCACGGCAAGCCGCTTTCGGCCGAGCAGTTCGGTGCGCTCGACGAGTCGACCAAGCGTGCGCTCGCCGAGGCCGAGGATCGCCTCACACTCGAGGTCGAGAAGGCCGCGACGCGCGTGCGCGAGCAGAGCGCGCAGTTCGACGCGGCTCGCGAGGAGGCGATGAACCGCCTCGCACAGACCGTGATCACGCGCGCGTGCGGCGAGGTGAAGAAGCTGCTCGCCGATCTCGGCGAGGACGTCGTCGCGTACCTCAGCAGCTGCGAGAAGGCGCTCATCGACGACTGGGAGGACTTCGTCGAGCCGCCGCATCCGGGAGCGTCGAGCGACGACGGGGGCGGGGAGCGCGTCGAGTCGGAGTCGGCCGATCACGATCCCGAGCACGCGACGCGGCTCGGCCGCTTCAAGGTCAACCTGCTCGTCTCGCACGAGGAGGAGGCGCCTCCGCCGGTCATCTACGAGACGAACCCGACGTACCCGAACCTGTTCGGCTACCTCGAGCGGCGTGCGCGCTTCGGCGCGCTCCTCACCGACTTCACGCGCATCCGTGCGGGCTCGCTCCACGCGGCTTCGGGCGGTGTGCTCGTCGTTCGCGCCACCGACCTCATGACCGATCCCATCATCTGGGAACGCATGAAGCGCGTACTTCGCGAGCGGCGCATCGGCGCGGAGGATCCGCTCGGCCCGCTCGGGCTCTACGCGACGACGCTTCGGCCGGTCCCAGTGCCGATCCGCGTGCGCGTCGTGCTCGTCGGCGCGCCCGACGTCTACGCGACGCTCCTCGACGCCGATCCCGACTTCGCCTCGCTCTTCCGCGTGAAGGTCGAGATCGAGCCGTCGATCCCGCGTACGCCCGAGAACCTGAAGGCGCTCGACGCCTACTTGATGGCGATGGCCCAGCAGCGCGAATGGGGCGACTTCGATCGCGCCGCACGCGCGCGCCTGCTCGATCTCGCGACGCGGCTCGCCGGCGATCGGCAGAAGCTCAGCGTTTCGCTCTCGCCGCTCGAGGAAACGGCCGCCTTTGCCGGCGCGCTCGCTGCGGCGCGCGCCGAGGGCGACAGCGACTGGGCGGAGGTTGGTCCCGCGTCGCAGGTGCCGCGTCCGTTCCGCGCGTCGAGCACGGCGAAGGGCGCGATCGTCACGGCGGAGGACGTCGAGATCGCCTGGCGCGAGCGCCGCGAGCGCGCGGGCGCCGCCGAGCGTCACATCCGCGAGCTCACGCTGCGCGGCGAGGTCTCGCTCGATACCGAGGGCTTCCGCGTCGGCGTGGTCAACGGCCTCTCGGTCTACTCCGCCGGCGACGTCGAGTTCGGCCAGCCGATGCGTATCACGGCGGTCGTCGCGCTCGGCCGCGAGGGCATCGTCGATGTCGAGCACGAAGCGCAGCTCGGCGGCGCGATCCACACGAAGGGCGTCGCGATCATCCGCGGCTACCTCGCGCGCATGTTCGGTCAGGAGCGGCCGCTCTCGCTCAAGGCGCAGATCGCGTTCGAGCAGAGCTACGGCGAGATCGACGGCGACAGCGCCTCGTCGAGCGAGCTCTTCGGCGTGCTCTCCGCGCTCGCGGAGGTGCCGATCGATCAGGGCATCGCGGTCACCGGCTCGGTGAACCAGCTCGGCGAGATCCAGGCCATCGGCGGCGTGTGCGCGAAGATCGAGGGCTTCTTCGAGCTCTGTCGCGCGCGCGGCCTCACCAGCCGCCAGGGCGTCATGCTCCCGCGCGCCAACCTCGAGCACCTCGTGCTCCGCGAGGACGTCGCCGACGCGATCAAGGAAGGCAAGTTCCACCTCTACGCGGTCGAGACCGTCACGCAGGGCATCGAGGTCCTCACGGGCGTGCCCGCGGGCGAGCGCGATCCTTCGGGACGATTCCCGGCAGGCAGCGTCTTCGGGCGCGTCGAGCGGCGCATCATCGAGATCGCCGAGCGCCTCCGCGAGGCCGAAGGCCACACGCGCATCCCGCCGGCGCCGGCCTCGATGGACGATGTGAGCCACACCGACCTCGGCGAGGCCGGCGACTTCCGCACGAAGTGAGCGGGCCTCACGGCGTCGGATCGGAGCAAGCGCGCCGACGTTGAATCGACGGGCCGCGATGCTCGTCCATGGATCTGCGCGGGGGCGCGGGGTGTCGGGGAAGGTAGCTCGTACCGGCCACGTACACCCCTCTCGAGAGCGCGCCTGCAAACGCGCGTTGGGAGGATGCATGTCCATTCGTCTTGGTTTGTTCCTGGCTTCGGCAATCACGGTGTGCGGGCTCGTCGTCGCGTGCAGCGACGACAACACGGGCACGACCGGCAGCAGCAGCGGCAACACGAGCAGCAGCGGCAACACGAGCAACGGCTCGT
Organism: Pseudomonadota bacterium; assembly: GCA_023402175.1. Classification (GTDB taxonomy): domain Bacteria; phylum Myxococcota_A; class Polyangia; order Polyangiales; family Polyangiaceae; genus Labilithrix. The sequence continues at coordinate 10,532 of JAEXCN010000071.1, forward strand.
CTGGAAACAACGGCTCGTCGGGAGACAACGGCTCGTCGGGAGACAACGGCTCCGCGTCCGAGGCGTGCAGGCTGGCGCCGGGTACGTACACGGCGAAATACACCACGAAGCCTGGCGGAACAGGCCCCGCCGGCGGCGCGTGCACCGACCTTCCGGAGTCGAGCTTCGAGATCAAGGAGAGCTCCGACGGCGGCACGGCCCAGCCGCAGGATGGCTGCACCGTCGAGACCGACGAAGCGGCCTGCAAGGTCACGTCGAAGTGCGTGGTCAAGAATGCCGGTTACACGACCACGAGCGAGACCGTCATGACGACGAAGGACGGCAAGGTGACGGGGTCGATGACGTCGAAGACCGTCAAGGACGACGACGGCAGCGTCCTCTCGGACTGCTCGTACGACTTCGAGTGGACGAAGAAGTAAGCGTCCCACGAGCCACCCATGAAACGCGGCCTGGGCGTCGTTCGCTCCGGCCGCGTCGGCGTTCGAGCAGGATGTTCGTCAGCTGAGCGCGTTTGCGAGCGCGGCGAAGGCCGCCTTCGCGGTCACGAAACGCTCGCCGGGGCGCCGCGCCACGCACTGCGCGAACCACTCGTTGAAGCCGTCGGGGATCTTGTCCGCGACGCCGAGCTCGATCGCGCGCGCCCACGCGATCGGGACCGGGTCGTGCAGGATCTCGCGCATGATGGCGACCTGATTGTCCGGCTGGAGCGAGGCACGCCAGAACGGCCGGCCCGTGAGCATGTAGAAGGCGAGAAGGCCGAGCGCCCAGACGTCCGTGGCGGCGGTCGCGGGATCGCCGATCGTCTGCTCGGGCGCCATCCAGCTCGGCGTCCCGAGCGGCGCGCCCTGGAGCGTGACGCTCTCGGCGAGGACCTTCGCGATGCCGAAGTCGAGGATCTTCACGACGGTCTGCGCGCCGACGCGCTTTGCCTCGCTGAGGAAGACGTTGGCCGGCTTGAGATCGCGATGCACGATCCCGAGGTTGTGCGCCGCCGCGAGCGCATGACAGAGCTGCTCGAGGACGCCCTTGACCTTCTCCTTCGGAAGCGGGCCGTGCTCCTCGATGTGGTCGCCGAGGTTCTGCCCTTCGAGCAGCTCCATCGCGATCCACGGGACATCGAGCTTGGCGTCGACGCCTGCGGCGATGGTCTGGGCGACGTGCTCGCTCGGGATCTTCGCCGCGACCTGCGCCTCGCGCTCGAAGCGCTTGTAGAGCGTCGGATCGGAGACGTACTCGCGCCGGAGGACCTTGAGCGCCCGCATGCTCGCCGTGCTGAGCTGCTCGGCGACGTAGAGCGCGCCCATGGACCCGCGGTTCAGCGGGCGCACGACCATGTAGTCGTTGCCCACGACGGTGCCATACCGGACCTCGGGGATCCCATGGCGGGTGCGAGGGCCGGCGTCGCCCATGTTCACGTCAACCATACGTTGCATGGCGCGCTGGGTGAAGGACTGCATCAGTCCATCACCTTGATCCAGCTCCCATAAAGCGAGCCCATGCTCCCGCTCGACAGCGTATAGAACGACAGCTGCGTGCCGGTGCCGGAGAGATTGAAGCAGTCGGTCGACTTGTAGGCGCTGCAGCGCTCCACTTGCCCGACGACGAAAGCGACCGTGCATGGCGTCCCGTTCGACGTGTCCTGGACGTCTTCTTTGCCCTCGAGGACGGCCACCGATTGCTGCTCGACCCGCGCCACGACAGTGGCCGTCGCCAAAGCCGTCGACTTCGAGC
>JAEXCN010000074.1 GCA_023402175.1 Pseudomonadota bacterium
ATGTGGATCTCGAGCGTGCCGACGGGGAGCGACGGGTCCTCGATCGCGCCGTCCTCCGGGGCCTGGAACATGTCGCCGGCGCCGTGGGCCTTCGCGCCGTGCCCGTGCGGATCCGCTGGTGCCTGCGCGTCGTCGTCGCCGTCCGTCGCGTCGGTCACCGGCCCGGTGGGAGCGCCTACTCCATGATCGGCGGCGTGGGCGCTCGTTCCCGCAGGCGTTCCGACCGAGCCAGCGGGGGCAGCTTTTGCCGATGCTGCCGCGGGGGCACCTGCGTCCGCGGCGAACGCTGTCGACGCAAAGAGCACGAGCACGGCAGCGACGCCCGAGGCGATCGTCCGTCGGCGCCCGTACTTCACGAGATCACGCTTCATCGACATCCTCGCTCTCGGAGCTCGCCGAGACCTTCTCTTCCACGTCCGCCTTCGAGACGAGCTTCGTCGCGCACTCCTTGCAGAACTTCGCGTCGCGCTCGTTCGATGCTCCGCACTTCGAGCAGAGCACGCGGTCCTTCGCTGCCGGCTTCTTCTTCTCCGACGCATCCGCCTCGGCGCGGACGTCGTCTTCCTTCGGCGCGAGCTCTCCGCGATAGCCGGCGTCCGCGAGACCGACCTTGACGAGGTACGCGCGCGCGGCCTCCTCGGCCTTCGAACGATGAGGCGCGAGCGACTCGTCGATGCGCTTCAGCACGACCTTGAGCTCTTCGCGGTACGTCGACGCAAGCTGCTCGTAGTCCTCGTCCTCGATCTTCCCGATCGCGTGCTCGTTCTCGAGGTCCTTGAGCGCCCGGAGCAACATCTTCTTCCGGCTCGCGAGCACGGAGTTGCCCTGCGCGGCCATGTCGAGCGCCTCGAGCTCGGGAGGAAGCGTCGCGTCTCCCGACAGGATGCGAAGGCTTCCCCAGAGCAGCGCGATGACGCCGAGCAAGATGCCCGCGGCGAAGACGAGGATGCTCGTGGCAGGTCCGACGAGGACGCCGACCACGGCCGCGACCGAGATCGTCACGATCGGAAGACCGATCGCGATCCCTCGCGCGAGCCGCTGTTCGTCCATCTGGGCTCGCGCGCCATCGCGGAGCGATGCTTGTTCACTCATTCGTCGAGATCCTGGAGCTCTGAGTCGATTCGGTCGTCGTAGGCGTCGCGCGCAGTGTCCGCGTCGTCGTCCTTCTTCTTGTCGTCGTCCTTCTTCTTCGCTGAGGCTTCATTGGCCCGCCAGCGGCGAAGAACGAATGCCAGCGCAATCCCGCCTCCCGCGATCGCGAAGAGCGGGGCGACGTAGATCGCCTTCATCGCGCCCTTGTCGGGCGGGATCGCGAGCGCCGCGGTGCCGTATTCGGCCGTGTAGTCGTCGATGATCGACTGAGCCGACTCCCCCTTTGCGAGCCGGATGCGGAGCCGCTCTCGCGTCTGGTCGGCGGTCGAGCATGCGCACGTCGAGAGAAGCTCGCGCGGGCACGTCCCGCACATGCAGCGGAGCGCGCCGAAGACGGCCTTCTCCTTCGGATCGTCCATCTGCACGCTGCCCGCGTGTTGCGTGGCGGTCGACTGTGCGAACGCCGGGACGGGCAGGAGCGCGAGGACGATGCCGAGCGTGATGCTCGTCGCGACGGCGGCCGACCCGCGTGCGAACCGCCATGCTCGCGACTCTTGCGGATCGAGCTCGGGCCACATGCAGATGAAGCTCCCGAAGATCAGGATGATGGCCCCAAACCAGATCCATCCGACGAGTGGATTGAGGTGGATCTGGAGCGACGCCACCTTCGTGTCCGGGTTGATGCTGCCGACCACGAGATAGAGATCGTCGCGGATCGAGTGGAGCATCGAGACTTCGGTCGTCGGCGACTCGGGCATCTTCTTGTAGATGAACTTCGCCGGATTGAGACGGCCGATCTCCTTGCCGTCCTCGAGCACGCGAACGTCCGCGAAGATCATCCGCTTGTTGTTGTCGACCTCCATGCGCGGGCCGACGTACTGCACGGTCAGCCGTTCGACCGTGTAGGTCTGGCCGGGCTGCATCGCGGTCTCGCGATCGACCGTCCACGACTTGCCGGTGAAGCCGAGGAACATGAAGACGATGCCGAGGTGGACGATGTATCCGCCGTAGCGGCGACGGCCCGTCGGCGGGAGGCTCAGCGCCCACGCGGGGAACAGCAGGATCGCGCCGACCGCGCGTAGCGGCGCGGGCAGCTTCGAGAGGAAGCCCTTCGCGTTCTCTCCGGCGCGCGTCTGGGAGCGGTAGAGGAGCACGTACTCCTGCACGATGACCGCGATGTTGAAGATGCCGAGCGAGAAGCCGAGCACCGGCGTGAACGCGTTGAACGCGCGGAGCGCGCTGCCGAGCGCACCTCCGTAGATCGGCTCGCTCCAGACGACCGCCGGGAAGCCCAGCTTCTTGCCGAGCGCGAAGTGCGCCGCCACGGCGAGGAGCGCCGCGGTCGTCGGGATCACGAATGCTCGCTTGAGTGCCTCGGGAGAGGTCTTCTTCCACCCGAACAGCGTGCCTACGCCCATCAGGAAGAACACAGTGAGCCCGAGCGGCTGCATCCAGGCGTTGTAGTAGGGCGGTCCGACCGTGACCTTCTCGTTCCAGAGCGCCTCGCTCACCATCGGGAACGTCGTCGCCACGAGGACGAAGAGCATGATCCCGAGGAGGCCGTAGTTGTTCAGGAGGAACGTGAACTCGCGCGAGAGGATCGACTCCATGCGCGGCCGGCTCGGAGCGAGCTTCATGCCGCGCGTCATCCGGCGGAAGACGAGCTCGAGGGCCGCGTAGACGGCGATGCCGACGACGATCGAGAAGATGGCGACGCGCACGCCGGCGCTCATCGTCCCGATCTTCCCGGACAGCACCCACGCGCCCGGAGCGAGCCCCGCGACGACGACCCAGCCGGCCGTGATCGCCGCGCCGCGGAGGACGTTGATCGGCTTCTCGACGAACGCCTGGATCGGGCGCCGGACCGCGGTGAAAGCGGCCGCCGCGGCGCCGACGGCGATGACGGCGGCGACGATGCTCATCCCCGAGCTCGCCATCTCCTTCTTGAAGGCGACGTTGGCGATCAGCGCGAGGAGCCCGCCGGCGCCGGTCGCGACGAGGATGCACAGGCCGAGCGCGACGCTCGAGCGCGACGACGCGAGGCGGTCCTTGTTCGCGACGGCAGGATCGATCGAGCGGAGCTCCGGCCAGCGATAGAGGATGATCGTCGTGCAGAACGCGCCCAGGAATGCGAGGAACCAGACGAAGTACTCGCCGATCGACGACTGCGCGAAGGAGTGCACGCTCGCGATCGCGCCCGAACGCGTGAGGAACGTGCCGAAGATCGTCATGAAGAACGTCAGGCAGATGAGGAAGACGTTCCAGACCTTCAGCATCCCGCGGCGCTCCTGGATCATCACGGAGTGCACGAATGCCGCGAGCGACAGGAGCGGCATGAACGCCGCGTTCTCGACCGGGTCCCACGCCCAGTAGCCGCCCCAGCCGAGCTCCTCGTACGCCCAGAGCATGCCGAGCGTGTTGCCGATCGCGAGGAACAGCAGCGCGAACAGGCTGAACTTACGCGAAGCGTGGATCCATTCGGCATCGAGGCGTCCCGTGCAGAGCGCGGCGATCGCGAATGCGAACGGGACGGAGCATCCGACGAAGCCCACGTAGAGGCTCGGCGGATGGATGATCATGTAGAAGTTCTGCAGGAGTGGATTGAGCCCCTCTCCGTCGGTGCGCGCTCCCGAGATGCTCGTCGAGAACGGGTTGGCCGCGAAGGCCATGAGCACGCAGAAGAAGATGACGATCCCCATCAACGTGGCGATCACGTACGGCTGGAGATCCAGGTGCTTTTTACCGAGCGACCAGACGCACGTTCCGATGTACCCGCTCAGCAGGAACAGCCACCAGAGGAGCGATCCGTCCTGTCCGCCCCACAGCGCAGTGAGGAGGAAGATCGTCGGCATGCTGCGGTCCGAGTAGTGCGCGACGTACCGGAGCCGGAAGTCGTGGCTCACGAAGGCATACGCCAGGCAGAGGACCGTGACCGCGATCAGCGCGACCGTTCCGTACGCGCCGAGGCGTGCGGCCTGGAGCGTCTTGATCCTGCCGGTAGCCCCCGCAGAGAGCGAGACCGCGAAGGTGTAGCTTGCAACCACCATCACGGCGAGGAGCAGGGTGCTTCCGAACAGCGGGAACGTGGACCACATCGAGGCTTCTCGCTTTCAGGGCGTCCGGTCACGAAGAGGCGCGTGATTCCGGAATGTCCGTCATCCAAACGGGGCCGCCGGGCCCACGGATGGGCTCCAACGGACCGCGAAGTCTAGCCGAGGACGCTCCACATGGGCCACCCACGCGGCATTCCTCGTCTCCCATTGCGCTGGGGCCTGAGCCGTCGTCGCCCCTTGGAGCCAACCGCGCGTTACGGCGAACCCAGCGCGCGAGGCTGAGTCGCAACGGAAGCGAAGGTCGCGACACTCGCGCGCGCGGCAAACAGGGCAAGCGGGGGCAAACGGGGCAAGAGCGAAAAGCTGAACGCCGAGGTACTCCCCGTCGTGCGAAGGATCGGCGGAGCCATTTTCTTCCAAGCGGCTGTGCTTTCTTAGCGAGGGCCGAAAAAACACTCTCGGCTGTTCGGGATCGAGGTCGACCACCGTTCCTAGTGTCGCTCCTCGGCGCGACCACCCCCGTCCAGGCTCATCTCTCGTTCTTCGCGACCGACCGAACGGCCTTGCGGCGTCCTGGCCGAGCCGTCGACGTGCCGCGCCCGTTTTCGCAGCTGACGATCCGAGGGTGTCAGCGTGCGAGCGGCTCGAGAAGGCGGAGGCCTTCTTCGAATCGCGTCCGGTCGCACGTCGCCCAGGAGAGCCGGAACGACTCTGGCGCTCCGAAGAAGGTGCCTGCTCCGACGAGGACGCCGGCCTCGGCTGCACGCGCCTCGATCCGCGTCCGGAGATCGCCGCGTCCGGGGAGCGTGACGAGGCCGAAGAGCCCTTCGCTCGGTGCGCTCCAGCGCGCGTTCGGAAGTGATGCGACCCACGCGGCAGCGATCTCGCGCTTGCCGGCCAAAAGCGCCTTTGCACGCTTCGCGAGCGTCCCTATCGAGCCGAGCGCGGCCGCGCCGTAGCTCGCGTGCGTGAGCGGCATGTGCCCGAACGTGGTGATCGACGCCGCTGCCGCGCGGTCGATGATCTCCTCTGGGCCGAGGACCCAGCCGATGCGGAAGACGTCGAGCCCGAAACACTTGGTCAGGCTCGAGATGCTGATCACGTTCTTCGCGATCTTCCGCGCGCTCCCGCGGAAGACCCCGTCTTCCGGGAGGGCGTCGAACGGCGCATACACCTCGTCGACGACGACGTACGCGCCACGTGCGTCGGCGATCGCGGCGAGCTCGCGGATCGTTTCATCGGGGACGCGCACCCCCGTCGGGTTGTGCAGGGTCGTGACGACGATCGCACGCGTACGTGGCCCCATCGCAGCGGCGACGCGCTCGGGCACGACCCGGAAGCCCTCGTCCTCGCGGCGCTCGAACGTGCGCACCGTGACGCCGAGGCCTTCGGCAGCTCGCGTGAGCGGCTCGTACCCGGGGTGCTCGACGAGGATCTCGTCGCCGGCCGAGAGGAGCGCGGCGTAGGCGAGGAAGATCGCGTTCGAGGTGCCGAGCGCGGGCGCGACCTCCTCGGGAGCGACGTCGTTGTATCGCGCGATCGCGTGGACGAGCGCGGCGTACGCACCCGGATCGTCGATGTCCGGCGCCGCGAGCCCGAGCTCGCTCCACTTCACGCGCGGGATGCCGCTCGACGCGAGATCGTAGGGGACGTTCAGATAGAACTGCTTCACCCACGCGATGTAAGCGGTCGGCTTGAACATGGGCTGCCGCTACTTCTTCTTCAGGGAGAACTTCCCCTCGCGCACGATCGCGGCGTTCGCCTCCGCGAGGGAGAGCTTGCCCTCGACGTTCGCGTCGCTCTCTTTCGCGATGAACGTGCCCGTGAGGCCTTCGTCCTTCGGATCCTTCCTCCGGATGAAGCCACGGAGCTCGCCGTCGATGACGCTGCCCTCGACGACGCCGGGCGAGGCCGGCCCCGTGTCGAAGGTTCCGGTCACCTTTCCTTCGCTGTCGACCGAGAGCGTCAGCGTGCCCTCGCCGACGTGCTTCGTCGGATCGTCCTTCGCCTGTTTGACGGAGCCGTAGTCCTTCGCGGACGGGATGTAATAGGTCCCAGGGCTCACAGAATATGTCCCGGTGTACGTCGCCCCTTCGGCGGCGGGCTTGCCGCCCGCATCCGGTGGCGTCGCGCTCGCGCTCGTGCTCGCGCTCGGACGAGCAGGCGCCGAAGCCGATGCCGCCGGAGCTTCCTTCTTCCCCTCGTCCGACTTCGGGCACCCCGCAATCGCGAGCGCAAGCGCCATCATCGGAACGAGCCGAACGCACGAGATCGCGCCGCGAAGGCTCGATCGGGACCCAACCATCATCGTCCTCCAGGACGCCCGAGGATGCGGACGCCGTATTCGCCGTCGACCTGTACGAGCTCACCGTGCGCGAGCTCGACCCCACCCGCGCGGAGCATCACGGGATCACCGAGCTTGCGGCCGAGCGTGACGACGTCGCCCGGAGCGAGCGCGGCCCATTCGCACGCTTTCATCTCCACGACGCCGAGCTCGACCCGCACGACCACGGGTGCGTCTTCGAGCACTTCGAGAGTCGGATTCGGCTCACCGGACATTGGATCTCCGACGGGTGTGCTCGCGCCATCGTCCCACGGGTGGCTCTCGAGCGGCCCGGACCGTAGCATGAGCCGCCCACGTTCGCCGAGGTCGGCCGCGATCCCGCGCTCTGCTCCGCGGGGCACGATCGCGACGGGTCCGACGAGGAGCCCATCCGACTCCCGCAGCGGGAAGCTCGGCAGGATGAACGCATCTCCCGCACGCAGCGAGCCGAGCGTCGCGCGTCCCGCAAGGCACGTCGTCGCCACGAGCGGGAGCGCGAGGGGCACGTCGCCCATCGTGAGGAGATCGTCATGAGAGAGAGGCCGCCGTGCGGTCGGTTGCGGGACGTCGACCAGCGGCACGCACACGCGTGCATCGAAGCTCTCTGCTCCGGCGACGACTGTCAGCGACGCGGTTGCGACTCGGCCGTGGACCGCGGCGAGATCGCGCGCGAGCGCGCTCGCTGGGCCGGCGGCCACGACGCGGAGCGGAGCCGCCCCATGCGCTCGGCGAACAGCCGCGTGGAGCAGAGCGGCGAGCGCACCGGCGAGCTCGGGCGATGCCGCACGTGATCCATCCGTCACCTTCGGAGCCCGCTGCCGGAGCGCTCGTGCGACGACGCCGGAGGCGAGCGCTGGTTCGACGTCGACGAGCGCCGCGCGCGCGAGCCCCGGCTCGTCGGCCGGAGCGAAGACGACGCCGACGCCGTTCGAAGGCGCCGCCGCGCTCGGCAGGATGCGTGCGGCTCGGACGGCGATCGAGAGTGGCTCGCCGAGGAGATCGGAGAGGGCCGCCGTCAACGCGCCGGTGTCGACGAAGCACGAGGCAGCTTCCTGCATCCGCGATCGGATCCGAAGCTCCTCGCGCGAGATCGCGGGCAGCGACGCGTACGGAAACGGCTTCGGGCGGACCTGCGGCGTCACGGCTTCCGGAAGGTCAGCGTCCAATGACGGTCGCTCGTCATTCGCACGTCGCAGCCCTTCAGCCCCGCGGCGTTCGCGATCGTCGTGATCTCGTCGACGGTCAGTGCGGCTGCGAGCGATGCGCGGAAGAGCTCGCGCTGGTGCTCGAACGCCGGGACCGCCGTGGGATCCGCGGGAGGCTGTCCTCCATGAAGCTCCACGAGCCGTGCGATCTCTTCGTTGCTCGTCGGGCGTGCAAGGTCCCGCACGAACACGAGCCCGCCGGAGCGGGTCACGCGGAACATCTCCGAGAGGACGAAGCGAGGATCGGGGATGTGATGCACGATCGAGTTCGAGATCGTCGTCGCGAACGCACCGTCGTCGTAGGGCATTCCCTTCGCGTCGACCTTCTGGAGCGTGATGCGATCCTGGAGCCCTGCCCGCGCGACGTTCTCTTTCGCGAGCGCGAGCATGTGCTCGGCGAGATCGACGGCGACGACGTGCACGCCGGCGACGCGCGTGCAGAGCTCGATCGGGATGAGCGCGGTCCCGGTCCCGACGTCGAGGATGGCAGGCCCGATCGCTCCGTGCGCGAGCAGGTCCACGCAGAACGCGGCGTTCACCGCGGCGTGGTCCATCGCGTCGTAGTCGCGTGCCTCTTCCGGGGTATCCATCACCTCGGGCTCGAGCACTCTCTCCAGCGGCGGTGACATCGGCTGCCCACGCTGCCAACTCCGGCCATCCCGCGCAAGAGAAACCCCCTCGGCCATGGCTCAGCAGCTCGCCCCCAGGCTTTCTGATAGGCTGCGCTCGATGGCACTTGCACGGGGCATCCGCACGAAGGCGTTCTCCGTGGTCCTCGCCTTCGCCGTTCCGGCGATCGCCCTCGTGCCGCTCGTCGCGTCGGGTGAGCCGAAGCCGAAACCGGCGGCAAAGGCCGCCGACAAGAACGATAAGTACGACCCCGAGAACATCACCGCGATCAGCCAGTACATGGAGACGATCGCGAAGGGCAACGAGCGCTTCGCCGCCAAGGATTCGACGGGCGCGATCGATACCTACAAGAAGGCGATCCAGCTGAGCCCGAAGGACCCGCTCGCGCCGTACCTGCTCGCGGAGGCGTATCTCGCTTCGGGGAACATGGGCGAAGCGGAGGCGGCGATCCAGCAGGCGTACGAGGCGGACACGAAGAACGCGCTCGTCCGTTCGCACGTGCTCTTTCTCCGGGCCGACATCGCCGAGCGCCAGAAGAAGTGGGAGCAGGCGAAGACCGCCTGGCAGGCGTACGCGGAGCACGCCGCGAAGCTCGGGGCCGACGCCGGCGGTTACCCGCAGACGGCGGCGGAGCGCGTGAAGGTGATTCAGAAGGTCATGGATCTCGAAAAGGCCTACGCCGGTGTGCGAGAGCGCATCGCCGCCGAGAAGGCCGACGCCGGCAAGAACGGGTCGGCCAAGAAGTGACTCGACGATCGCCGTCGGCGTGACGCTCAGTTCCCGAGCGCGATCTCCCTCGCGAGGAGCTGGTCGGCCGACTGCGTGAACTGGACGAATCGCGCGTATTCCGCGCCCGGCTGCACGCGGCCGGCCGGGATGTCGATGACGCGAACGAGCTTGAGCGCGTTGCCCTCGACCGAGTCCTTCACCACGACCGAACGATCGCCGTCACGCAGCTCGCCGCCGGGCAGCGAGCCAGGCAAGCGCATCGTCGTCGGCGTGATGATTTGGAAGTCGACCTCGACGTGCGACGAGCTGCCGAGGAGGAGCGGCGTCTGGCGCTGGGGAAGCGTCGCGATCTGCGCGATGTCGACGGCGAAGAGCTGCTTCAGGACCATCCTGCCGCCGCCGATGTTGCGCGCGAGCTGCGGGACCTCGGCCTTCATCCGGATGACGAGCGGCGCGGCGAGGTCGTCCTTGTTCTCCATCCGGAAGTCCTTGAGTCGCGCCCCCGGAAGGTTGTTCCCGAGGAGACGCGTCTCGACGAACTCGCTCCGCTTGGCCTCGGCGACGCGGTCGAACACGGAGCGGAGACCGATGCCCATACGCCCCATGTACGACTGCGAGATGTCGACCGTCGCCGAGCCGTCTTCCTTCAGATACGCGCGTCCTTCGATCTGCACGCCGTCCGCCGCGCCGAGCTGAGGCGTCGTCGCGCGAGGCGTTCCCGGCACGAGCCGGATCGCCGGCTGTCCGCGCAGCTCTGCGGGGACGTAACCGAAGGGAGCGAACTTGTCGCGGACCGTGAGCCAGCGGCCGTCGCCGCCGGTCTCGATGCGGGCGACGACGTTGTCGTAGTTCTCGACCTCGCTCATCTTGCCCGCAGGCGGCATCGCGATGCGGCTCTTCACGAGCGCGAGCTCGGCTTTGATGTCGAGGAGGCGCATCAGATAGAAGAACGCCGACTGGCGCGACCCGGCGCGCCCGGTGATGACACGCCGCCCGTCGCTCTCCTGCGAGCCGTCCTGGATCGTCTCGCCGACAAACTTGTAGATGGCGTGCGCCCGCTCGTCCTTCTTCGCCGGCGGGATGTTCTTCACGATCTCGCGGGCGACCTTCACGAGCCGCGGATCGACCGGCGTCTCCTCGCTGGCCGCGTCGACGTAGCGTTGCAGCGTGTCCTCGAGCGAGATCCCCCAGCCCACGCGCACGCTCGGCAGGAACTCACGCGGGTTCGGCGCGTCCGGCTCCTCGGGCGCGGGCGGGCTCTCGTCGACGCGCCAGCGGCGCTCGAGGAACGGCCCCTTCTCGCTGATCGCCGGCTTCGGGACCTGACCCACGGTCTCGATCTCGACGGGCCGATCCTTCGGCGCCAGCACGATGAATTCGCTCCGCCAGTATCCCTTGTCGGCCTCGCGGAAGAACCAGTGCGGGCCGCGGTACCGCTTGCCCTTCGCGCCGTCGCTCGGGAAAGCGGTGATGTGCTCCATCTCGAAGTAGTCGCCCACTTCGAGGTGCGGCATCGTCAGCGTCGGCTTGCCGGCGACGGGCTCCGGCTCGAGGATCGATCCATCCGGCTTGATGACGCGGAAGCGGAGCACGAGGCCGTCCGGCGGCTTCTGCTCGGCTTCCCTGTCGACCGCCTCCTGCGACTGCATGCGGACGATCTCGTGCTCGAGCATCTCGCTCGATCCGTCCGAATGCACCCAGACCGCGGCGTAGTCGAGGATGCGCGCCGCGTTGCCGTCCATGTGCTTGCCGGACTTCTCCCACGCCTCGAACTCGCGGATGACCTTGCGGCCGTCCTTCCGATACGGCTCGAGGAGGCTCGCGCCTTCGAGGATCTCGACGGCTTCGCGGATCTCGATGCCCTTCGCGCCTGCCTGGAGCGCCGCGGCGAGCGCGCGGCGGAGCGCGGTCGTGTCGCCCTGCGCGTACGCATGATCGGCCAGGCGGAAGCGGGCCTGCACGTCGGCCGGGTTCTTCGCGAGCGCCTTCTCGAGTTGCGCTGCAGCCGCGCTCGGATCCCCGGCGCGCATCAGCACGTCGGCGATGCGCCCGGCGATCTCCTTGCGATCCGGCCGGCGCTTCTCGAGTCGACGGAGCTCCTCGATCGCCGCCTTCCAGTCGTGCCGCGCGAGGGCGCGATCCAGATCGACCTCGGCATCGGGATCGAGCTTCTTGATCCTCTCGGCGACCTTGTCGGCTTCGTCGAGCGCGCCGTCGTCCTCGAGCGCGGTGAGATAGAGCCCGAGCGCGTCGCGATCGTCCGGGAAGCGCTCCGCGAGCGACTTCACGGCGCGCATGCGCTCGGCCCGCCATCCGAGGCGGCCGTAGACGCGGGCGAGCTGCTCGGTGACCTGCGGAACGGCGGGCAGATCGCTCGAGAGCTTTCGCAGCGGCTCGACGGCCTCGACGAGCCCGCGCTGATCGGCATCGTCGAGGACGAGCCATGCGCGTGCGTACCAGAGCTTCTCGTCCGCCGCGTACGCGCGTGCGTAGAAGTCCTTCTCCGTGATGCGCCGCACCTGCTCGGGGAACGCAACGTCACCGCGCGCGTACTGCGCTGCGAACAAGAGGGCGATCGGCGCGGCGTCCTTGGGCTCGACGAGCTTCTGCATCAGCGTGGCCGCGACGTCCGAGAGCCCGTCGATCCATGCCGCGTGCGACGCGAGCGCGAGGAAGAGCGGCGAGAGCTTCGGATCGCGGCCCGTCGCGACGTCCGCGACGACGGCGGAGATCGGGTTCGGATCCGGGAGCGGCACCGGCCGGGCGAGCCCGTACGGCTTGCTCGCGTTCGTGTCCGTCTCGAGCTTCGCGGCAGTGCCGTCGAGGTTCATCAATCGGACCGACGCGGCGTCGTTCATCACACGCGCGAGGAGCCGATGGCGGCCTTTCGGGACGCGCACCGCTCCGCCGAAGCGCTGCCACACGCCCCACTGGCGAAGGTCGCGATCGACGACCATCGCGTCGTCGATCCAGACGGCGACGGCTCCCTGGACCGCGACGAGGAGGTCGCGATCCGCGGGCACGTCGAAGAACGTCTCGACGTAGAAGATGCCGTCCTCGGTCTTCTCCTTGCTCGCCGTCAAGCAACGATGGCGCTCGGTCTCGAGGACGTGCGGGACGCTTCCGCGCGCGAGATCCTCCGGCCACGACGGCGGCCACGGCGAGCGCTCTGCAGGGAACGCACGCCGGCGATCGGGCGCCGTTCCTCGGCCGAACGGGCCGGCGATCCGGACGTCGCGCGCGCAGCCCATGCGGCCAGTGACGAGCGCGTCGTACTTGTCGCCGGTGACCTCGGCGCGATCGAACGCTTCGGCGGTCGACCACTCGTGAAGCTCGGCGAGCGCGCGCCATCCGACGTTCCCCGGAGCGGCGATGATCGACTCGAGCGTCGCGGCGTTGTCCTTCCAAAGATTGAAGACGCTCCCGCGGAGGCTGACGAGATGATGGCTCGCGAGCCAGCTCACCAGCGGCGCCGCGCTGTCCTCGCTCTTCTTCGCGTGCGTGAGCGCAGCGACGTATCCCTGTGCTGCGCGCTTCGGATCGCCGTGCGTCTCGTCCCAGAGCGCGCCGCCGAGGCTCGCGTACATGCCGTCGCCGGAGGTCTTCTTCGCGAGCAGACGATTGCGCGCTTCTTCGGCGCCCTTCGCCGTGCCGCCGGGCGCGAACATCTCGTCGAGGAGCCAGCGCCCGACGACCTCGCCGTCGCTCGACGACTTGCCCTGGCTGCGTACCTTCGAGAGCTCCACGGGCGTCTTCGCCTCGGGCATCCCTCCACATGCGCCCAGCCCGATCGCGACGAATGCCGCGACGAGCGCCGTCCCGACCGTCCTCACTGCTCTTCGCCTCGAGCTTCCGTTGCCGTTCGCGTGTGCCATTCGTCTTTCGTTCGGAGATGCAGCGGGGAGCGACACGAGCGTCGCGTCACTTCGAGACGGTGTACGTCAGCGTCTGGCCGAGCTCGCGATCGACCTGCTCGCAGAAGGCGCGGAACGCGGCGTATTCGCTCGCCGGGATGCGCGACTTCGTGATGGCCACGGTCGTCTTCACGCGGACGACCGTGCCGTTCGTCTCCGTCTCGACCTTGAAGAAGCCGTACGGGCTGTTGCCTTCGGCCGAGTGCGGGCCGCCGAGGATCTTCGCGCCCTGCGGGAGCTTCACCACGGTCTCGTTCTCTTGCGTCGACAGCGCGTAGATGCGGATGTCGCGACGACGGCTCGAGAGCGGCGCGTACGACCGGACCATGTGCTCTTTCGCGCCGACCGGAATCGTCCGCGTCTCGCCGTCCTTGCGCGCGTAGCTCGGGGTCTTCGCCTTCGCGTGGATCTCGACCTTCCGCTCGATGTCGTCGAGGTCGCTCGCGGCGACGGCCTGGACCTCGAGGCCCGGCAGCTCGCTCGCGAGGTCCTCCTGCACGCGCTGCTTCTGCGTCGCCTTCGCGTGGTAACGCTGGCGCCAGCTCGAGGCGCTCGATCCGGTGACCTCCACCTTCCAGTCGATCTGCGCCGAGCCGTCCGCGTTCACCGTGGCCTCGACGCGCTTGCTCGCGACGCTCTCCGAGGCCTTCGGCTCCGGCAGGTGAACGAGCTTCGGCTTGCCTTCGTTGATCTGGATGGCGAGCGCGCCGCGATCCATGCTCGGGAGCTCGCTCGAGCCGGTGAACTCCGCGGTGCCGTCGAGGTACCAGTCGAGTGAAGGCACGTACGCGATCGCGTGATCGAACGGCGCGAGGCTCGCAGGCTCCGTCTCGAAGTCACCCCTCATCCCCGTGCGCAGGATCACGATCGTCGCGTTGATCCCGAGCTCCTTCAGCATGGTGACGATGAGCGTCGCCTTGTCTTTGCAGTCGCCGAAGCCGCGCGCGAAGATCTGCGCGCAGCGATACGGCTTGAAGCCGTGGATACCGAACTCGAGCGCGACGTAGCGCGTCTTCTGGACGACGAAGTCGTAGATCGCGCGGACCTTCGCCTTCTCGTCGGTGAGCCCCTTCGTGATCTCGAGCGCGCGGCGGCGCACTTCGTCGTCCGCGGTGAACTGGTCCTTGACGAGGCCCCAGTACCAGCGGCCCATGTCGTCCCAGCTCTTGTACGTCGAGACGTGCACGTGCCCGAGCGCTTCGGCGAGCGGCGGCATCGCCGGCTCCGGCTCGAGCGGCGCGACGTTCTCCGCCTTGAAGTGCCAGATGCGATTGTCGCCCTTCTCTTCGACCTGCTGCGTGAGCCCGGCGATGTTCGGCTTGTTGAAGTAGAACGCACGCGACTTCGGCGTGATGAGGACGTATTCGGAGCGCGCGATCGGCTCCGTCGACTGCATGTAGACGATCTCACCGAAGTAATCGGCGAACGCATTGCGGTGCGCGACGTCCTCGACGCGGTACAATAGCTCGACGACGTCGCCCGGGTCGAGGCGCGGGAAGTGGACGTAGAACGCGCGGGCGCTCGAGTACATCGCCATCGCGGGGTTGTCGGTCGCGCCCTCGCCGCTCTCGATCGCCTCGTCGATCTGGCCGTTCTTCCGGTAGATGCGCGCGCCACGGAGCTGCACCGTCTCGCTGTCGGCCTCGAACGCGAAGCCGTACTCGCGTGCCTCCGCGGCGGCCGCATCGGTCAGCGGCTGGAAGACGACCTGGTGGAAGCGGCTCGCGAGGCCGTTCGGGAACACGGTCGTCACCTGCAGGTCGACGAGCGTGCGCCGCGTGCGCCCCTGCGCGGGCTGATCGCGGACCTTGAGGAACTCGGCCGAGGGACGCGCATACACCTCGTCGGCGCGCGGGCGTGCGGGCTCGGTGTGCGCAACGTACTCGCGGACGTCCTTCTCCTGCGGGCGCAGCTCGAGCACCTTGCGGAGAAGACGAATCTGCTCGTCCGTCTGCCCGCCGACCGCGTAGACGTCGGCGAGCGCGCGGAGCGACGCGACGTCTTCGGGCGCGAGATCGAGCGCGCGGCGATGCAGCGCGATCGCCTTCGGGCGATCGCCGAGCGCGACGTACGCCTTCGCCGCCGTCGCGAGCGATCGCGCGCTGTCGGGGTTCGTCTCGACGAGGCGCTCGATCCAGCGGTTCGCGAGCGTCGCATCGCGCCGTGCGAGCGCGAGGTCGATGCGCTCGGACAGGATCTGCGTGTCGTCGTAGCGGAGCGTGGCGTAGCGTGCGCTCACCTCCTCCGCCTCGGTCGTGCGATCGAGCTCGCGGAGCGCGTTCGCGGTCGCACGGAGGAGCGCGACGCTTCGCGGGCGCCTCGCGAGCGCGAGATTCAGCGACGACAGCGCCGTCTCGCGGAGCCCCGCCTCCGAGTAGAGCTCGATCTGGGCGAGGTTCGCCGCGACGTTGTCGGGATCGAGCGCGAGGACCTTCTCGTAGAACGGGATCGCGTCGCGCCAGTTCGCGCCGCCACGCGCGTGTCCGGCGCGGGCGAGCAGCGCGGTGATGCGCTCGTCGACCGGCAGCGCCTTCCCGGAGCGTCGGATGACGTCTTCCGCCTTGTCGATCCACATCCCGCGCTGGTTGCGGTTCTCCGCGAGGTCGCCGGCGAGGAGGCAACGCGGAACGGTGGGCGACTTCTCGGCGGCGCGACGTGCGAGGTCGCGCGCGCGGTTCTCGCTCGGATCGTCGGAGCTCGTCAGCACGAGCCAGCGTGCGTACGCCTCGAGCGACGAAGCATCGTCTCGCGCGACGAGCTTCTCGAAGGCCGGCACGGGGCCCGCGACGACCGGCGGCGGAGGCTTCTCTCCCTTGCGGAACCGAATCGATGCCGCTTCTTTTGCGTGCGCCGGATCGGGATCGGTCTCGAGGTTGCTGTCCGGCGCCCCGCTCGCATCGGCGAGGCGAAGGGCGAACATCGGCGCGTCCTCGTCACCGCAGACCTTCACTGTCAGCCGGTGCCACCCGTCGCGCATCGTCAGCGTCACGCCGAAGCGATCGCTGTCGAGGTCGCGGTACTTCGGATCCTTGACGACCTCCGCACCGTCGAAGAAGACCTTCGCGGCGCCGCTCGCGCCGAACCAGATCGAGAACGGGCGAGGTCCCGCCTTCGTCCGAGGATCGCGCACGAACGTCGTCGCGTATGCGCAGACGTTCTCCTGCGGGCGCATCATCGCGCCGAGATCCACCCAGCCATAAGGGAAGGCATCGGGCGCGATCCGGTTGCCGACCTGCCGCTCCTTGCCGTCGTACGTGCGGCTCATGCTGAGCGGCTCGGCGACCTCGTCTTCGGGGCCGAAGCTCCGATCGAGCCCCGTCTTCCCTTCGTTGTCGAAGGGGCCGGCGACGACCCATCGGCTGACGAAGCCGAGGTTCTTGACCCGCTGCTTCGCGCCGGTCAGGTCGCCTCGACGCCGTCGGGCATAGGCCTCGAGGAGTCCCGAATAGACACGGAGTGGCGGCGCGACACGGGGGTCTCCTGCGATCGCGTGGAGGGTCTCTTCGACCTCCTGAGGGTCGCCCTGATCCCAGTCCGCCCAGATGCGACGGAGCGGGACATAACCGAGCGGCATCCCTCCGCGCACGACCTCGTCGGCGAGACGACCGAGCCGCGGCAAGCGCTGGCCGACGTCTGCCGCCGAGACGCCGGGAGCGGCGACGACGACGACCAAGAGCCCCAGGAGAACTGCCCGGAGAGCGAGCCAGGACCGGCGCGAAGGCACGGCGGGGTTTTCCGCCGCGAGGGCGCGCGCGTCAAGCCGCCCGTCAGCGGCCGGGTGCATGGACGTGAGGAGCGTGTTCGGCTACCGAGGCGCGCGCTTCCCGCAGGACGCGCTCGGGTGCGAGCACATTGGACGGCATGTGAAAAGGGGCTTCGATAACGCTCGAGATTGGCGGGACGTTTGCAACGCTCGCGGTCGTGCGATCACAGGCCATGTGGTGTAAGAACGAGTTGGTGACAACGGCCTTGGAGTCCGAGCGGCCAGAGCCAATGCAGAGCGGCGCGCGACGCGGGTCCGTGGTCAAGGGTCTCATCAAGACCATTCGGCCACACCAATGGGTGAAGAACCTGTTCGTGATGGCGCCGATGTTCTTCCACAAGGACCTTTTCGGCACTGCGGTCGCGAGCGGGGATCCGACGCTGAACCTGAAGGTCGCCGGCAAGGCGTTCCTCGCGACCGGCGTCTTCTGCCTGCTCGCGGGGGCGGTCTACACGATCAACGACCTCGTCGACGTCGAGGCGGACCGCGTCCACCCCGTGAAGCGAAATCGCCCGATCGCCAGCGGCGCGGTCCCCGAGGGTTTCGCGAAGATCTTCGCGGGCTTTCTCGTCGCGGCGGCCCTCGGCGTTGCGTTCCTGAAGTTGAACTGGGCGTTCGCAGCCGTCGCCGCCCTCTACTTCGTCGAGAACATCGCCTACAGCTTCAAGTTGAAGAAGGTCGCGTTCCTCGACGTCGGCCTCATCGCATTCGGGTTCGTCCTCCGCGTCGTCGCCGGCGGCCTCGCGACCGACACGAAGGTGAGCTGGTACATGCTCGCCTGCACTGCGCTGCTCGCGCTCTTCCTCGGGTTCGGCAAGCGACGCCACGAGCTCGAAGGCGAGCACGCCGGCAAGCAGCGCGCTGCGCTCGAGGCGTACTCGAAGACCTCGCTCACCGCGGCGCTCGCGGTGACCGGCATCGCGACGGCGGTCACGTATTTCGCGTACACGCTCGACCGGGACACGGAGGCGTTCTTCCAGAGCGACAAGCTGTGGCTGACCGTGCCGTTCACGGTCTTCGGGATCGTCCGCTTCCTCTTCCTCGTCTCCGGACGGGCTGGGCGCGGCCGCAAGGCCGAGAGCCCGACGCAGGAGATGCTGAGCGACGTCCCCTTCGTGCTGAACCTGGTGCTCTGGGTCGTCGCGATCGTCGCGATCATCTACCGACTCCGCCCGGGCTGAAGCGCTCCGCGCGCCGGCGCGATTCCCAGGTGTCATCGATTCGTGTGCGCGCAATCGCGCCCGGACCGGCCACTCTGCACCATGACGAGCGTGGCGATGAGCTCGTCGCGCCTCCGCGGGAGCGTGACGGTTCGAGGGCGATCCGCTCTCGATGCGCCGAGGATCGCGAGCGCCTGCGCGCCGCGCGCAGAGCTTCCGCATGGCGTCGCCGGTGCAGGGCGGATCGCGCGACGGAGGTGACGACATGCCCACGCTCGAGCGTTTGGCGGTCACGAGTCTCGCGCTCGGATTTGGGCTCGTGCTCGGAGGATGCGTCGCGGAGACGGACGACGGCGAGCCGCTCGCGTCCTCGACGTCGGCTCCGCTGTTCGAAGACGAAGCCGCTGCGGGAGACGAGCAGGAGCAGGCGCTTCCCGACGAGCGAGCGTCGGATCGACGAGAGCCCGGGAGCAGCGGTGCGAAGCAGCCCGACGACGGAGCCGATCCGAGCCGACCGGAGGAGGCGCAGCCCGAAGAGGAGCTGGGTGAGCTGGCGGAGGCCGTGCGGATAGGCGGCGGCTGGGGCGGCGTTCTGCGAGGCCCGACGACGGTTCATCCCGGCTGGGGCTGGGGTCGACGCGGCTATTGGCGGCGCCCGGGCTGGGGTTGGGGTCGCGGCTGGGGGTTGGGACGTGACCCTGGCTGGGGCTGGGGCTGGGGCCGCCCGGGCCTGGGCGGTGGCTGGTGGTGATGAGCTCGAAAGGAGGTTCCCGATGGACTGGTCGAAACGAGGATCGATGGTCACGCCCATCGCGCTTGCGGGAGGTCTCGCGCTCGGCGGGTGTACGGTCGCTACCGAGGAGGTCGACACGGGCATGGACCAGGCCGACGCCGTGCCCGCCGCGACGGACGTGGCGGTCGAGCAGCGGCTCGAGACGAAAGCCAGCGACGACGCCGACGCCGCGGAAGAGAACGAGACAGCGGAGTCGCCCAAGCAAGGCTACGGGTACGGCGTACCGGGTTACGGCTACGGGTACGGCGTGCCGGGCTACGGCTTCGGTTACGGGGTGCCGGGCTACGGCTTCGGTTACGGCGGCGTGCCGGGCTACGGCTTCCCGGGCGTGGGCTATGGCATCGGAGCGCCCGTCGCTCCGATCGGCCCCAGCTACTTCTCCGTCGAGGGCTGCGACTTCTTCGGCAACTGCTTCCAACGCACGCAAGCGCAAACCGGGTTCGTCGGCGGCTATGGCGCGTTCTGGTGATCGCGCTTCCGCGTCGTCGCTCGTGCGTGTGGCCGCATGGGCTCTCGAGCGAGCGCGGCGACGGGGATTAGGCCGCGGTTCGTGCGTGTTGCTAGGTTAACGCACAGCATCGATGGCCCAAGCACAGCCGCTCACGGAAGACCGCCTCCGCGACCGACCAGGCGCGTGGGTCGACCTCGGCCTGACGCTGCCGATCTTCCTCGTCTACCACCTCGCGGTCGTGTTCCTGGGCGTCCAGAACGCGACCGACATGGTGACGGGAGCGCTCATGTCACTGAGCGCGGGCGACAAGACGAAATACCTGCTCGCGACCGTGTGCATCGGCGTCATCTTCGCCGGGACGTTTGCGCTGCTCGGTCGGGGACAGGCCTTCCGTCCGAGGAAGTTCCTCCAGATCCTGATCGAGGGCGTCGTCTACGCGTTCCTCATGGCGTTCATCGGGAACGCCGTGGTCGGAGGCATCTTCGCAAACGCCGCGGCGCCGGCCGGGATCCTCCCCGGAGAAGGTCGCTTCGTCGGCTTCATCATGTCGCTCGGCGCGGGCTTCTACGAGGAGCTCACGTTCCGCGTCATCCTGTTCGGTTTCGGCGCGAAGATCCTCGTGTGGCTCTTCGGCAAACAGCGCGTCCTCCTCTCGGGGACGACCGCGGCGCCGAGTGGCTTCTCGTTTCGTTCGCTGCTCGTGATGGTCGGCTGGGCGATCGCGTGCGCGATGATCTTCAGCGGCGTCCACTACATCGGACCGCTCTCGGACGCGTTCAAGCTCACGAGCTTCACGTTCCGCGCAGTGCTCGGCCTCGTCCTCACGCTCATCTTCGTGACGCGTGGCTTCGCGGCAGCCGTCTGGACGCACGCCATCTACGACGTCTGGGTCCTCGTGTTCCACTGAGCGCGAGAAGACGTGGACGTGCGATGTCCACGACCACGTCTACGGAAACTAGCTCGCCGGAGGGTCGGCCGGCACCGGAATCTCCGGCGCGCGGCGGTCGAGGCCGAAGGCGACGAGCATTGCGATCGCCATTCCGAGAGCGCCGACGACGTACGGCGAGCGCGGGCCGAACGCGCCGTAGAGCCAGCCTCCGAGGCTCGGGCCGAACATGCGCGCGAGGCTTGCGGCGGACTGGTTCGTCCCGAGCGTTGCGCCCTGGGCTCGAGGATCCGCACGCCGCGAGATGAAGGCGCCGACGCTCGGCTGCGTCATGCCGTTTCCGAGCGCGAGCAGCGCGCCCGCGCCGTACAACATCGGCCGGCCGTACATCGGCGACGCCGCGATGAGCCCGAACGCGAGCGCCTGGATCCCCGTCCCGACGCGAATGAGCGCGGCCTCGTCGTAACGCTTCGAGAGCGGCCGGATGAGCCCGCCTTGGACGCCCGCCGCGACGACACCGATGAACGCGAGGACGACGCCGGTGTCGAGCGGCGTCATCTGGAACAGGTCCTTGTTGAAGAAGCGGAACGTCTGATCGAGGACCGTGAACGAGATCGTGATCGCGAAGTTCACGAGGACGGCGATCGCGATGCCGGGGCGCATGAAGGCGTCGCGTGCTGCCGCGAGGTTCAGCGGTGACAGGCTTCGCCTCGCTGGGTCGTGCGCGGCGCTTTCCCGCTGCGAGGGCGGCAACGACTCGCGCAGGCCGACGTACGTCCACGCGAAGTTGATCACCGACAGGCTCGCAGCGACGAAGCACGGCACGGCGCCCGTGCGCCCGCCGATCGAGATGCCCGAGAGAGCACCTCCGATGCCGGGACCGATGATGAAGCCGAGCCCGAACGCCACGCCGATGAGGCCCATGCCCTTCGAGCGTTCTTCGGGCTTCGTCACGTCGGCGATGTATGCGCTCGCCGTCCCGAGGTTCGCCGTGGCGATGCCGCTCCCTGCGCGCGCAACGAACAGCCAGAGGATGTTGTTCGCGTGAACGAGGGCAAGGCCGAGCGCCGCCATGCCGACGGCCGTCGCCGACACGCTCCAGAGGAGCACCGGCCGACGCCCGACGCGGTCCGAGACGCGTCCCCAGACCGGGACGAAGAGGAACTGCATGAGCGAGTACACCGACGCGAGCAGCGTCCCGGTGAGCTCGCTCGTCCCGAACGTGGACCGCGACTCCTCGGCGAGGAACGGAAGCACGAGGCTGAAGCCGAGGATGTCGAGGAAGACGATCAGGAAGATCGGTCCGAGCCCCGGCGTCTTTCCCCCGGCTGCGCGCTGCGGCGCCTTCAACCCCGACTGTGACGGCGAGTCGGCCATACCAACGGATCCGGGCTTAGCAGAGGCACGGCCTGTTCGCACTGCCCCTTCGCTGGCGAGCTGAACAGCGCTCGCTCCTTCGTGGTCGCGCTCACGTGCCCATCGCCTTGCACGACGCTCGGTACGAGGCAGGGATCAGCCCGCACGACGCGCGTGGACGAACGCTTCGAGGTTGCCCTTCGGGCCTTCGATGACGCAGTCGGCGGTGGCGAGGATCTCGAACCCGGCGCCCCGGACGTCAGCGGTGGCGGCCTCGATCGCCCGCGTGCGGATCTCGGGATCGCGAACCACGCCCCGGCTCTTCGAAGCCTCCTCGCGGCCGACCTCGAATTGGGGCTTCACGAGCGCGACGAGCTCTCCGTTCGGTCGCGTGTTGCGGGCGATCGCCTCCATGAGCTTGCCGAGGCCGATGAAGGACGCGTCGACGACGACGAGGTCGCACGCGCCGCCGATCTGCTCCGGCTCGAGAGTCTTTGCATTCGTTCGTTCGAGCACGAGCACGCGGGGATCGGTCCGGAGCGAATGTGCGAGCTGACCGTAGCCGACGTCGACGGCCGCGACCGACGCGGCTCCGCGCTGGAGCAGGCAATCGGTGAAGCCGCCGGTCGACGCGCCGAGATCGAGGCAACGCTTTCCTCTCGGGTCCACGCCGAACGCGTCCAGCGCGCCTGCGAGCTTCACGCCGCCGCGGGAGACGTACGGATGGTCCTCGCCGCGGACCGCGATGGCGGCGTCTTCCGCGACGAGCGCGCCGGCCTTGTCGACCCGCGTTTCACCGACGTAGACCTTGCCGGCAAGGATGAGGGCCTGGGCCTTCGCGCGTGACGGCGCGAGCTGACGCGTGACGAGGAGCTGGTCGGCGCGCACCTTCATCGTGCGCCTCCGCCGTCGATCCCATCGGCGCCGTCGCTCGGGATGGCCGCCTCCGGATGAATCGCACGCGCGAGCAGCGCGAGGCCATCGCCGATCCGCGGTCCTGGACGGAGCACCGCCTCGTCGGTGATCGTCGCGATCCGGCCTGCTTGGACCGCGCGAACGCGCGACCAACCAGGCGCGTCCTTCCGGATGCGCTCGCTCGCGTGCTCTTCCATCATCGCCGCGTTCACGACCACGTCCGGATCGAGCGCGAGCACGTGCTCGACGCTGATCTTCGGATAGGCGTCGCCCTCGCGGATGACGTTCGTCCCTCCTGCGCGACGGATCATCTCGTCCGGGAAGCTCGACGGTCCTGCGACGCTGAGCGGATCGACTCCGAACACGACGAGGACGCGTGTCTTCGGTAGCGACGCGACGGCGCGTTCGACCGACGCGATCCGTCGCCGGACCGCATCGACGGCCGCCCGTCCACCATCGGCGCGTCCGACGCGATCGCCGATGCCGAGGATCATCGCGTCGATCGCGTCGAACGACTCCGTCGGCGGAAAGTAGGTCGCGATCCCACGCGCTTCGAGCTTCTCCGCGAGCGCGCTGCCTGCCGGGCCGCGCGCGCCGATCACGAGGTCGGGCTGGAGCGCGAGGATGGCCTCGAAGCTCGGGTCGACGTAGCCGCCGACCTGCGGGAGCTTCCTCACGTCCGGAGGGAAGTCGCAGTACCTCGAACGGCCCACCATCTTCGCCCCCGCGCCGACGGCATAGACCGCCTCCGTGGTCGACGGCGAGAGCGAGACGATGCGCTCGACGTGGCCCGTGCGTGCGGCGGACTTGGTCTTCGTGCACCCGAGCATGCCGACGAGCGCAAGCACGAGCATGAGCACGTTGCGGATCCTGACGAGCCCGTTCATCTGCGTGTCTCGCGGCAACCTAACACGTGGTCGACGGTATCCGGCGAAACCGAGGCGCGTAGTAACCTCCTCCGCCGAATGGCCGCGGCCTCGGCTCTCCTCGATCACCAGGCGCTCTTCGACGACGTGGTCGCGGTCGCGCGCAAGGCGCACGCGGCGACGGCGGGCTGGCGGGCGATCTGCGTTCGAGCCCAGCGGACCGTCGGGAAGAAGGTCGTCCAGCCGCTCGCGGAGCTCGACCTCGACGAGGAGATCCCCGTGCTCGCCGAGCGCGTCCGCGCCATCGCGCGCCACGCGCCGAGCGACGTCGACACGCTCGTTTTCCACCTGTTCGACGGCGTCGACGACGACGGCGCCGGCGTCTATACGGGCTTTCATCTCGGCGGGGCCACGCGGTTCGATCCCGAGGCGCGCTGGCTGCTCGAAGCTCCGAGCTGGATGCCGGAGGACCGATTCCTGAAGAGCGCGGCGCTCGACGTGCTCGCCCGTGCGGCCGTCGTCGCACGCGGAGAGGCGAAGAAGGCCGTAGCCCATGCGCTCCGGTTCGGCGCGGCCGCGCTCCTGAGCCGCTTTGCCGCCGCGGGGCTCCCGTACCGCGTCGTCGTGACGTTCGACGAAGGCGAATTTGCGGAGATCACCGAGGGCGCCGCGTCCGACACGTCGGAAGCGCGATCGGCCGAGTAGTAGATCGGACCGAGAAAAGCGCTACGCGCGGCCGATGAGGCCGTACTTGTGGAGCTTCTCGATCAGCGCCGGCCGCGACACGCCGAGCCGGCGCGCGGTCTCGCTCTGGTTCCGGCTCGCAGACTCGAACTCGCCCTTGATGATCGCGCGCTCGAACGACTCGACGCGTGCCCGGAGCGGATGGCTCGGTCCGGGATCCCCGGGCGCCTCGCCGCTCGACGGCCCACTCGAGAACGGCGCCGCCGACGAACGCGCTTCCTCCGTCAGCGATCGCCAGAGGGCGAGCGTCAGCCGATCGTCGGCCGTCAGCGCGAGGAGGCGCGCGACCGTGTTCTCGAGCTCGCGCACGTTCCCCGGCCAGCTGTACGCGCGAAACGCCTCGACGAGCGCCGGCTCGACGTGCACCTGATCCATGCCGTAACGCTCCGAGTACGTGCGGACGAACGCGTGCACGAGCGGCTCGATGTCCTCCGCGCGCTCGCGGAGCGGCGGGACGCGGATCGGAACGACGTTGAGCCGATAGAACAGGTCCTCGCGGAAGCGCCCTGCCTTCACCTCGGCGGCGAGATCGCGGTTCGTCGCAGCGACGAGCCGAGCGTCGACGTGCTCTGCGCGGCCGCCGACCGGCTGCACCTCGCCGGACTGGAGCGCGCGAAGGACCTTGGCCTGGATCGGTAGCGCGAGCTCACCGACCTCGTCGATGAACAGCGTGCCCTTGTCCGCCTGCTGGAAGTAGCCCGTGCGTGCGTGGGTCGCGCCGGTGAACGCGCCTTTCGCGTGCCCGAAGAGCTCCGCCTCCGCGAGCTCGCCCGGGATCGCGGCGGCGTTGAAGCGGACGAGCGGTTTGTCGGCGCGCTTCGAGTGCGCGTGAAGCGTGGCCGCGAGGACGTCCTTGCCGACGCCGCTCTCGCCCGTGAGAAGGACCGTGACGTCTTTCGGCGCCACGCGTGCGACGAGATCGAGCACGCGCCGCGTGACCGGGCTCTCGGCGACGATCGGACGGCCGAGCGACGCTTCCGTTCGGAGACGCGCGTTTTCGAGGCGGAGCCTACGCGTGTCGACGGCGCGCGTGACCGCGAGCGTCACCTCGTCCGGGTCGAACGGCTTCGGCAGGTAGTCGAAGGCGCCTGCCTTCATCGCGGCGACGGCGACGCGCTCGGAGCCGTGGGCCGTGAGCATCATCACGGGGACGCCCGGATCCTGGACGCGCATCGTCGCGAGGACCCTCATCCCGTCGACCTCGGGCATCGCGAGATCGGTGATGACGACGTCGGCCCCGCGCGCCTCGAAGGCCGCGATTCCCGCG
>JAEXCN010000135.1 GCA_023402175.1 Pseudomonadota bacterium
ATGTGCTGCATGACGCCGCCGATGACGGCGCGCTTGCCGTCAGCGACGCAGTCGACGTCGACCTCGATCGCGTCCTTGAGGAACTCGTCGACGAGGATCGTCTGCGTGCCTGCGTCGCGTGCGGCCTCGACCGCGAGATGGATGTAGCTCTCGAGCTCGGCGCGCGAGTAGGCGATCATCATCGCGCGGCCGCCGAGCACGTAGCTCGGACGGACGAGGACCGGGTAGCCGATCTCCTCGGCGATCTTGAACGCTTCTTCGGTGCCGGTCGCGATGCCGCTCCGCGGGCGGCGGAGCGAGAGCTTGGTCAGGAGCTCGTCGAAGCGCCCGCGATCCTCGGCGCGGTCGATCGCGTCGGCGGTCGTACCGAGCAGCTTCACGCCGGCCCTCTCGAGGGGCACGGAGAGCTTCAGCGGCGTCTGCCCGCCGAACTGGACGATGACGCCTTCCGGCTGCTCCTCGTCGCAGATCGCGAGGACGTCCTCGAGCGTGAGCGGCTCGAAGTAGAGCCGGTCCGACGTGTCGTAGTCGGTCGACACGGTCTCGGGGTTGCAGTTGACCATCACGGTCTCGTACCCGAGCTCGCGGAGCGCCTGGACCGCGTGGACGCAGCAGTAGTCGAACTCGATGCCCTGACCGATGCGGTTGGGGCCACCGCCGAGGATGACGACCTTCTTCTTGCCGTTGTGGGCGCGCGCCTCGCTCTCCGACTCGTATGTAGAATACATGTACGGAGTGTTGGCGACGAACTCGGCGGCGCAGGTGTCGACCCGGGCGTAGACGGGGAGCACCTTCTCCTTCTTGCGGAGGGAGCGGATCTCGTCCTGCGTCTTGCCGGCGAGCTTCGCGATCTGCGCGTCCGAGAAGCCGAGGCGCTTGTAGGCGACGAGCTGCGCGGCGCCGAGCTCGCCCTTCTTGATCTGCTCCTCGGCGCGGACGATGCGCTCGATCTGCGCGAGGAACCAGGGATCGATCTTCGTGAGCTCGTGGATCTCGGCGGACGAGATGCCGGCGCGCATCGCATCGACCAGGTAGAACAGGCGATCGCTCGTCGGCACCGGGATGACGGCGCGGAGCGCGGCGACGAGCTCTTCGTGGCTCGGGGGCGGCAGCGACTTCGGCGCCTCCACCTCGGCGGCCTCCATCGCGAGGTCGCGCTGCTTCTTCGGCATCGCGAGGAGGCGGTAGTCGACGCGGCCGACGAGCGAGACGAGGCCGTCACGCGCCGTCTCGAGCGAGCGCGCCGCCTTCTGCAGCGACTCGCAGAACGTCCGGCCGATGCTCATCGCCTCGCCGACGCTCTTCATCTGCGTGCCGAGCGTGTTGTCCGCGCCGGGGAACTTCTCGAACGCGAAGCGCGGCCACTTCGTCACGACGTAGTCGATGACCGGCTCGAACGCGGCGCTCGTGCCGGTGATGTCGTTCTTGAGCTCGTCGAGCGTGTAGCCGACGGCGAGCTTCGCGGCGATCTTCGCGATCGGGTAGCCGGTCGCCTTCGACGCGAGCGCGCTCGAGCGCGAGACGCGCGGGTTCATCTCGATGACGTGGAACTTGCCGGTCACCGGGTCGACCGAGAACTGCACGTTCGCGCCGCCGGTCTCGACGCCGATCTCCGTCATGACGGCGCGCGCAGCGTCGCGAAGGCGCTGGTACTCCTTGTCCGTCAGCGTCATCGCGGGCGCGATGGTGATCGAGTCGCCCGTGTGGACGCCCATCGGGTCGATGTTTTCGATCGAGCAGACGACGATGAAGTTGTCCGCTCGGTCACGCATGACCTCGAGCTCGAACTCCTTCCAGCCGAGGACGCTCTCTTCGATGAGGACCTCGTGCGTGGGCGACTGCGCGAGCGCCCAGGCGACCTTCGCCTCGAACTCGCTCTTGTCCTTCGCGATGCCGCCGCCGGAGCCGCCCATCGTGAAGGACGGTCGGAGGATCGCCGGGAAGCCGGTCTCCTCGACGATCTTCCAGGCTTCTTCGACGGAGTGGGCCGTGCCTGCGCGCGGGCAGGTCAGGCCGATTTTCTCCATCGCGGCCTTGAAGAGCGAGCGGTCCTCGGCCTTCGCGATCGAGTCCGGCCGAGCGCCGAGCATCTCGACGCCGTGCTTCTTCAGGACGCCGCGCTCCTCGAGCGCGAGCGCGAGGTTGAGCGCCGTCTGGCCACCGAGCGTCGGGAGGATGGCCGAGGGCTTCTCCCGCTCGATGATGGCCTCGAGCGTTCGTGGCTCGAGCGGCTCCACGTACGTGCGGACCGCTAGCTCCGGGTCCGTCATGATGGTGGCCGGATTCGAGTTGACGAGGATGACCTCGTACCCCTCGTCGCGGAGGGCTTTCGCCCCCTGCGTTCCGGAATAGTCGAACTCGCAGGCCTGACCGATGACGATCGGCCCTGCGCCGATGATGAGGATCTTCTGAAGGTCGTTGCGGCGGGGCACCGTGGTCTTCTTCCGAGCGCGCCTCCTAGCAGGCTCACGCGCGGGTTGAAAGGGTCCCCCGAAATGGTTTCGTTCGAGCGCCTCGAGCTCCGGTAGAGCTCAACGCAGCCGGCGGCGTCGTGAGCGCGAGATCCGTAGCAGCTCAGGTCCCGTCGATGACCTTCGCGAGCTGCAGCGCAATCTGCTCGTGGCCGTCCGGCGTCGGATGGATGCACGTCGCGTCGAACCAGCGCTTGGCTTTGGGTCCCCGGTAGCACTGCAAGCTCGGGTCGTCGGACTTGTAGCCGTGACCGCAGAAGTGCTCGAGGAGGAACATCAAGTCGGTCTTGGTCTCGACCGCGATCTTCATGAAGCCTTCCTCGAAGTGGACGATCGCGGGCTTGCCGTCGGGCCACGAGCCTTCCATCCCGGCGAGCGTGGCGGCGGGACAGCTCGACAGATCGCCGGACGTGTCGGTGTACTCGTAGACGTTCGCGAAGACGACGTACGAGCCGTTCGGGAAGTGCGCCGGTGACTTCAGCCACTCGACGGCCGTTCGCAAATGGACGAGCGCCTCGTCGGCGGCGGCCATCGCAGCGGAGCTCGAGAGCTTGTCTTTCGCCCACGCGTGGATGTCGTTGCCGCCGTTCGTCATCACGACGAGCGTCTTCTTCTGCTCCACGCCCTTCGGGAAGCAGTACTCGAGCTGCTTGCCGCCTTCGATCAAGTCGTCCGTGCGCGCGCCCCACTTCGCGCAGCTCTCGACCTCGATGCCCGCGCCGAACTTCTTCTTCAGCTTCTCGGTCAGGCGGTTGCGGTAGAAGTCGCCCGGCAAGGTCGGCGGCGTTCCGGCGGTGACGGAGTCGCCGAGGTAGACGACCTTCTCGACACCGGTGATCGTCTGGTGATGCGTGCCGGCGCAGCTCTTCGCGATCGTGGGCCCGAACTGATCGTAGTCGGGCCCGGGCACCGGACCGGTGAGGTCCTTGAAGCACTCGCTCGCCGTCAGTGCCTCCTGGGTCGGCGCTTCAGAGGAAGGTGGCGCGCTCGGTTGCGGAGCCGGCTGCGTGGGCGAGGTATCGGAGGTGCTTCCGCTCGTCGGCTCGCCGGAAACGTCTTCGCGTGCTGAAGGAGGGGCGTCGCTCGATCCTCCGCACGCGAACGCTGCAAGCATCGTGAGCACCACCACAGCGTGGATGGTGCTCCTCCTCTTGGTCGACCCAGCCGCGCTCGTTGCCTCGACGCCCATGCGCACCATGGAACCGGCGAGACGAGCCGGGCGAAAATGAAAGAGCCGCACCAGCAAAGCGGTGACGCGAAGGAGACCGACGCCGCGCAGCAGCATTTTTCATTTTCGTGCGCTGGTTGACCACGCCATGACGTCGTGCGACCAGCAGTCGATGCCCGGTGTGCTCGGATTCCTGATCGCCATCGCCTTCGCGGTCGTCGTGCTCGTCGCCGGTCGATGGCTCGCGAGCGTTCCGTTCGGGGAGCGCAACGTGCTCGCCGCGATGACGCCGTGGGCCGCCGCGGACGGACGACTTCGCGCAGCACGCGCCGCTGGCGCGATCGCGGGCTGGTACTTCGGTATCGTGCTCGTCGCCGCCGCCGCCGCCGTGGTCGGGGGTACGACGACGGTCGACGAAACGAGCATGCGGGTGACTGTCAGCCCTTCCGGTCCCGGGGCACGCGCCGGCCTACGTAACGGCGATCGCGTCATTGCGGTGGAAGGCGAGCCCGTCACCGACTGGGATCGACTTCGAAGCGTGGTCGGTCGGCGTGCAGGCGAGCCGACGCACGTCACCATCGAGCGTAGCGGTACGCGCGTCGAGATCGAGGCGGTTCCGCAATCGTTCGAGGGAGTGGGCAAGCTGATGATCGGCCCCTACCGCGAAACACGGCCCACGGGCATCGGAGAGGCCATCGGCAAGGGCCTTTCGCTCCCCTTTGCCGTCGTCGCATCGACCGCGAGAGCCTTCGTGCGGATTCTCCTCGGCAGTGAGCGCGTCGAGGTCACCAGCGGCGGTGCGGTCGCGCGCGAGGCGAGCAAGGCTCCGAGCATCGCGACGGGCATGACCTTCGGCGCCGTGCTGGCAGCATACTTCTGGCCGATGGTCGCCTTCGTCAACGTCGGCTTCGCCTTCATCCGCCGTCGTGCGGCGCGCGCTGCGGGTTCGTGACGGGGCGATTACTCGCACGCGTCGTACTCGGCCGAGCAGTTCGCGGTGATGCAGTCGCCGTCCTCGCACTTGTTCTCCTCCGCGCACGCGAGGAGCGTATCGACCTGCGACTTGCCCGCCGCCGAGCCCTTCGCGTAACAGGCGTCCTCGCACGCGGTGTCGTTGCACGCGAGCGCGCACTGAATGATCGCGGTGCAGCTCGTGCCGCCGCCCGTGCTCCCGGTGGGCGTGCCTCCATCGGACTTCGTGCCCGTGGGTTTCTTCGTGCCGGCATCCGAGTCCGAGTCGTCGTCGTCGGTTTTCGTCGGGGCGGGGCCCGTGCCCGTCGTCTTCACGGTGCACGCGGCCGAGGCGCAGGCGAAGATCGAAGCAGCGAACGTGATGGCAAGCGAAGACGAAACGAAAGAGCGGATGTTCATGCGCTGCACATTCGGTCGTGCAGCGCGGCCCAACAAGTCATCACTATTGCGCTGTCGCGCGGCGTTCGCGCACCGATCGAGACCTCGCGTTCACGAACGATGCTCGCGTTTGCGCACGATGCGCATCGGCGTGGCGCACGAAGAGAAACGATTGGGCACCCCTCAGCGATTGAGCAGCCCTCGACGATCGATCGGGCAATCCCCTTCTCTTCTCTAGTTCCGTCTCGTCTCTGTATATCCGCGCGCCATCGCCGATCGTCGGGTCACTTCGGCTCGATGCAGATCTTCCCGCGCGTGCAGGACATGACCGTATCGAGCGTATCGAGTGGATTACCGCAGCGCTCGCTCCGGATGTCGTTGAGGCAATGCGAGAGCTTGCCCTCGTCGATCTGCGGGCACTGATCCGCGCGGAGCGTGCCGCGTGAGTTCTGCGATGCTTCACGCATGCACGCATCGCGATCGGCGTGCTTCTTCCCGGGTCCGAAATTGTTGCATGCGGCTTCGCGCTCGCAGCGCGCCGTCGCGAGACGCATGATCGCGTCCTCGTTCGCGACGGCCGCCGTGGTCGTCGTCGTCGCCGCGGGCTCGCGCCCCTTGCAGCCGAAGGCGACGACCGACAGGACGACTCCGCAGACGACCAGCCAGGCTTTGCGTTCCATGCTCATGCTCCTTTGCGTGGGCGCCGCGTCGAGCATCTGTCGTGCCGATCCCGCACTCTCGCGCTTTCGAACGCGAGCGTGACCGCGCGTCCACGCAGGCTGCGCGTGGCGAAGCGCACCGCGTCGAGCAGGAGCGTCCCGTTCGAGTGCGACGCCGTCGCGCCGGATGGCGCGTGCCGTCGCTACCCGTGCGTCTACGTCGTGATCCCCGACGGCGTTCCTCGGCGTCGGCTGCGACCTAGCCTACTCGCCGTCGGCGACGGGGTCGGGGGGATGCAGCGACGTGCGGCCGGGAGTGCGCGCGGACGACGAGGTCGACGACGACAGCGCGCGCGCGCGACCATTTCGCTTGATGGCCGGCTCGGGCGAGGCTCCGAGACGCTGCAGCATCTTCCGCGCTTCCGGCGTGTCCGGGTGATTCGCGAGCCACTCCTCGAGGACGGCGCGCGCTTCACGACGGCGGCCGCTCGCTTCGAGGGCACTCGCGAGGAACAAACGCGGCTCGAAGCCCGCGTCGTGAACGGCCCACGCTTCAGCCGCACGCCGCGCCTCGCGCGTCTCCCCGGCCTGGATCGCTGCGGTCGCCCACGCACGGAGAGCGCGAGGATCGGTCGAATGGTCCTTCGCGAATGCGCGCGCGTCGGTGAGACGAGCCTTTGGGTCTACGTTCTCGTGTTTCGCGGAGGCACGAAGGAGGAGCGACGACGCCCGGTTCTCCGTGCGTGCTTTCGCAGTGTCGTCGGCGCGATCGTTCGAGGCCGACGAAGCTGTCGTGTCCTTTCGATCCGGCTCGCGTCGCGCAGCCGAAGCCTGCACCGGAGCTGGAAGCGGCGGCGGCGGCGCGGCAGTGCTCACGGAAGTCGTCGCGGCAAGAACCGTCGGCTCCGGAGCGGTGGGCTCGGACGAAGGCACGGCAACGGCGACAGCAGGCGCGAGCTCCGACGACGCTGCCTCCTTCGCTTGGACGGCAGGCGGCTCCATCGGCGGCGCAGCGGGGAGCGCTTCGACCGGCAGGACCGCGACCTGCGCCGACTTGCCGAAGATCGCTTCCTTGATCAGCTCCGATCGATCTTTGAGGCCGGCCGCTGCGATCACGGCGAGTGAAGCCATGACCGCGAACGAGACCAGCTTCTTCGCGCGCGACCTTCGGCGATCCGGCGCGACGAGCGCGTGCTCGAGCGCTTCGCGCATCGCTGTCGCGGTCGGGTAGCGATCCTCCTTCGACTTCGCGAGCGCCTTCATGATGACGGCCTCGAGGTCGGCGGGGATGTTCCGCTCGGGCGCACGCGCGCGCGGGCTCGTCGGCTCTTCGCGCAGCTGCTTGCCCATCACGACGACGGGCGATCCCTCGAACGGGCGCCCGCCGGTCACGAGCTCGTAGAGGACGCAGCCGAGCGCGTACAGATCGCAGCGCGCGTCGACCGGCTCTCCGGCGACCTGCTCGGGCGCCATGTACTCCGGCGTCCCGAACACGGCGAAGCCCTTCTGCCGCTTCTCGGAGTCCGCCGTATCGGCGAGCGCCATCGCAACGCCGAAGTCGAGCAGCTTCAGCTCGCCGGCCGACGTGAGGAACAGGTTCTGCGGCTTGAGATCCCGATGCACGAGCCCGGCGTCGTGCGCCGCTTCGAGCGCGCGCGCGACCTGGATCGCGAGCGTGATCGACTCGCGCCACGGCAGTCCCTTCTCCGCGTGAACGTCGAGCGTCTTGCCGTCGAGCAGCTCCATCACGAGGAAGACGCGTCCGTCGAGCGACTTGCCGAAATCGTGCAGGCGAACGAGGTTCGGATGCGAGAGCTTCGCGATGGCGCGCGCCTCGCGGCGGAAGCGCTCGACCGAGTCGCTCGCGGCCGCGTGGGCAGCGGAGAGCACCTTGACCGCGTACTTGCGACCGAGCTCGACGTGCTCCGCTTCGAAGACCTCGCCGCTCGCCCCTTCGCCGATCTTCTCGAGTAGCCGGTACGACGTGCCGGCGAGGATCGAGGGATCGCCCGTCTGCGTCGCGGCTGCGATCTGCATCGAACGTTCGGACGCCGGCGTCTCCGAATGGATCGGCCGGAGAGCGCGCGCCTGCTTGAGGAGCTTCGCGAACTCGGCACGGAGGCGAGCCGGCTCGTTCGGCCAGAGCGTGCGCATCAGCGACGAGATGCGTGCGCGGACGCTGCGCTCGCCGCCCTTCCCTGCGGGCGCCTGGCCGAGGACGCGCGCGAGATCGGTCGAGGCATGTGACGCGCTCGCGTAGCGGTCGTCGGGATCGTTCTTGCACAGCTTCTGGATGATGTCGTCGAGCTCCTTCGGGATGCCGCGCGCCTGCGCGAGCAGCGGCACGTCGAACTTGCCCGCCGCGACCTCCTCGAGGTGCTTCTGCGCGTCGCCGGAGAGGAGACGCTTGCCGGCGCAGAGCTCCCAGAGCATCACGCCCATCGCGTAGATGTCGATCCGCCCGTCGCCGACCTGCTGGCGCGCGACCTCTGGAGCGACGTAGCCGGGCTTCGCGAAGACGACGCCGGCGACGGTATGGCAGCGGCGGTTGTGACCGCGGGCGGTGCCGAAGTCGATGAGCTTCAGCTCGCCGGCGTAGCCGACCATGACGTTCTGCGGGGACAGATCCCGGTGGACGATGCCGAGGGGCGTGCCGTCCGCCCCCGCGCGCTCGTGCACGTGTGCGAGCGCCTGTCCCATCTCGATCACGATCGCGACCGCCTCCGGCCAGCCGATGCGCGCGCCGACCTGGACGGCGCGATGACGGACGTCCGCGAGCGATCGACCCTCGACGTATTCGACGACGGTGTACGGCTCGCCGTTCTCGTCGGTGGACGCCTCGAGGATCTGCGCCACGCCGGGGTGATTGAGCTGCGACTGGACGCGGGCCTCGTCGAGGAAGCGCGCGAGGAACGATCCATCGTGGATGTGATCCCGGCGCACCGTCTTGACGACGATCGGACGCTCCGCGCCTTCGATGCCGGTCGTCGCCGCGAGATAGACGTCGCCCATCCCACCGCGCGCGAGGAGCTTCAGGAGCAAGAGCCGTCCGAAGACCCGCGGGAGCGGGATGCTCACGACGGCCGAGGTCATCCCTTCCGACTTCGGCCCGGCCGGCTTCTCTTGGCGCGAAGCTTCGCTCATGAGGTTTTGCATATGGAGTTGGAGCGCTTCGGGCCAAGTTTCGAACGATGTCGAGCAGCGGCGCGGTAGGCTGCCGGAAATGACTTCTCGCCCAGTGATTGCTTCGATGACCGGCTGCCTCCTCATCACCATCGCCGCGATGGCATGCAGCCCGAGCCCCGCCGAGCCTCCGCAGACGCCCGCTACCGAGACGAAGGCGTGCACGCAGGAAGCAAAGGTGTGCCCCGACGGCACCGCCGTCTCGCGCACGGGTCCGCACTGCGAGTTCGCCCCGTGCCCCGACGCCAGCGCCAGCGCTCCGCCCGCGGCGGGCGAAGGAAAGATGTGCGCTCAGGATGTCCGGGAGTGCCCCGACGGCAGCTTCGTCTCTCGCAAGCCCCCGAGCTGCGACTTCGCTCCGTGCGCGCCGAACGGCGCGAAGTGACCTGCCAAGATGCTTCGACGTCGAACAGACCTGACCACGGCAGGAATGCTTCGACGTCGAAGTATCTGTGCTCGCCGAATCACTGCGGAGCGCAGGTGCCGGGCGGGTTCTTCGCGATGACCTGCAGCCTCGCGCGCGAGTCGGCGCCGACCTTCTCCTTCGAGAAGCGCCGGTCGCACGCTTCGTACGCGAGCTTCGCGTTCGCGCAGTCGTGCATCATCATGTACGCCTCGCCCATCCCGAAGAGCGTCTGGTCGAGGACGTTCGAGCGCGGGAACAACTTGAGCAGGCGATTGAAGTTCCCGAGCGCGGAGCTCGGACGACCGTCGGTCAGGTCGGCGTCGCCCGCGTAAAACAGCGCCTCGTCTGCCTTGTCGTCACTCGGATAACGGTTGACGTACTCAGGCGCGAGCGCGCGGACCATCGCCCAGTCCTTCTTCGTGTGCGCCTCTTCGAGCTGCTTGTAGTGGGTCGCCTTGTCGGCGGGGATCTGTACGGGCGGCGGCGCCGGAGCGGGGGTCGACTGCTGGGCCCGCTTCAGATCGTCCATCTTCGCGTAGATCTCGGAGCGCGAGGCGGCGACGTCGCGACG
The DNA here is from genome assembly GCA_023402175.1 of Pseudomonadota bacterium. Classification (GTDB taxonomy): domain Bacteria; phylum Myxococcota_A; class Polyangia; order Polyangiales; family Polyangiaceae; genus Labilithrix. Next base: position 9,809 of record JAEXCN010000135.1, read on the forward strand.
GAGCTCCTCTAGCCCGTGGTTGGCCTCGTCGAGCCGACCGGCGAGGTCGTTGAGGCGCTGCTTCGTCGACATCGTCTCGGTCGACGAGTCCGCGTTCGCGCGGAGCGCGTTGTCGAGCCTCTGGCGCGTCGCCTCGAGATCGCCCCGCAGTGCCATGACCTCGGCGCGCGCGGCCGCCGCCTGCTTCTCCGCTTGATCGGCCCGCGCGGCGACAGCCTCGTGCTCCTTCTGCATGACGAAGCAGCCGCTGCTCGAGAGGCTGAGCAGCACGAGACCGAAAGAGAGCCGTCCGCTGGTGCTCATGGGGTGCGGTTCAAGCAAAACGCGCCGGAAAGGTCCACAAATCCGACATGGCATGCGCGAAGCGCGAGCGGGCGCCGCATGGCGCCGCGACCACCGAACACGCGGCGACCCGGGTTCCTTCCGTAACGCCCGGGCCGACGGCAGGATCGGCCGATTCAAGCCCATTTCACACGAGGTGGCCTTGCCATTCCCGGCCTGGTCGCTTACGGAAGGACCGGCGTTCCCTCGGAGCGCAACTGAATGGCGAACGCGACCGCTGACGTCGATATCGAGCTCATCTCAGGGCCCCCGTACCGAACGATCCTGCGGCTCGCGCTGCCGACCGTCGTGGCGATGCTCTCCCAGAGTGTCGTCAACGAGATCGACGTCTTTTTCTTCACGAAGCTCCCGCACCCCGAGGACTCGAACGCGCAGGCGGCCCTCCTCCCGTCGCTCCTCCTCGTGTGGCTCTTCGGCGGCTCCCTTTCCGC
>JAEXCN010000136.1 GCA_023402175.1 Pseudomonadota bacterium
ACCAGATAGAACTGCCCGGGAAGGATCCGCCGCGGCGCTGTCATCGCACTCCGGTCGGCCGGTCGCACAAGACCGTTGCGCACTTTCTTCAAGCGCCGCCCGACGCTTCTCAGCGGGACGGGACGAGTCCCTACGGCCGAGACCGTACCGACGTTATGTCCCCGGGGCGGTACCGACGTTATGTCCAGCGGCGGGGCGGACGCGAGACCGTACCGACGTTATGTCCAGCGACGCCATGTCCAGCGGCGACGTTATGTCCAGCGGCGGACGGCGGCGGACTGGAGCGGGGGGCGTCAGGCGGTGGCGCGGACGCGCTTTACGACGGCGAGGACCTCGTCCTCCGTCATGATGTGGTCCTGCGCTTTGGCGGCTTTCAGGATCTCCGCGACGAGCGGCTCGTCCGAGGGGATGTTGCGCTGCGCGAGCCAGTAGGTGACGTTCGAGGCGCCGCTCATGAAGCCGATGCAGATCTCCTGCGAACGGCCGATCATGCCCGCAGGCACACCGCTGTAGATCCGGTCTGCGAGCCAGGTGTCGCCCTTCGCCATCGCCTTGATGATCGCGGCGGCGTGCACGCCCGTCGCCGTGCGGAAGGCGTCGCGCCCGACGAGGGGGTAGTTGATCGGGACGTCCCACTTCACGGCTTCCGCGATCGTCCGGCAGTACTCGCCGAGCTTCGTCAGGTCCTGTCCGTCGAGCTGGCCGAGGAGCTTCAGGTTCAGGAGGAGCAGCTCCATCTGCGCGTTGCCGACACGCTCGCCGATGCCGAGCCCCGTCGCGTGGACGCGATCGGCGCCGTACTCGAACGCCCAGATCGCGTTCTCCAGCGCGAGGCCACGATCGTTGTGGCCATGCCAGTCGATGCCGATCTCGGCGCCGGTGCCGGCGACGACGTTGCGCGTGAACTGAATCAGGTTGCGGACCCCGTCCGGCGTCGCGTGACCGACCGTGTCCGAGAGGCAGAGACGCTTCGCTCCATGATCGATCGCAGTGCGGAACAGCGTGGTGAGCACCTCGGGCCGCGAGCGCGTGGTGTCCTCCGTGACGTACGCGACGGGCAATCCTTCTTTCACAGCGACGTCGATCGCCTCGGCGCTGCGCTTCGCGATGAGGTTCACGTCCCAGTTCTCGGCGTACTGCCGGATCGGTGACGAGCCGATGAACGCGTAGACCTCGACCGGCATGCCGGAACGCTGCGAGACTTCGATCATCGGCGTGATGTCGCTGACCACGGTGCGGCCGGCGCACGCGATCTTGATCTTCATCTTGCAGTCGACGACCTCCTTGCAGATGCGGAGGACGTCCTCGAACGCGCGCTTGCTCGAGCCAGGGAGCCCGACGTCGGCCGCGTGAATGCCGAGGTCCTCCATGAGGTGGAGGATCCTGAGCTTCTCTTCGATGCCGGGGTCGACGACCGACGGGTTCTGCAGACCATCGCGCAGCGTCTCGTCGAAGAACGACGCGTTCTTCGGCAGGATGCGACCTTTCCGATTCACCTCGTTCCAGTCGAACACAAGGTTAGAAGCGCGATCGCCTTCCGTTGCGAAGTCCGACATATGTAGAGTATGCCACGAAGTTGGCGTATCGGTCGGGTGGCGAGGTCGCGAGCGCCTCGGGGAGAGCAGGATGGAACAAGCTGGGCTTGATGCAGCGCGACTCTCGGTTGTGCAACACGGCACGCGGGCGAGCTTCCGCCGGCGCGTCATGGATGCCATGCGCCAGCTGGTCCCCGCCTCCGGCGCGTTCATCTGCTTCGGGACCGAAGATGCACGCGCATACGGCGACTCTTCCCGACTCGTCGACGGAGCGCCGCAACTTCTGAAATCGGATGGCGCGACGCGCCTGACTCAGGCTTTCGGCTTCGAGACGAAGAGCGTCGTGGAGACGACGCGCCGCGTCTATGTCGCGAGCGAGCTCTATCCGGAAGACGAACGGATGAAGCTGCCGTACTTCGCGGCGCACAAGGAGAGCGGAATGAAGCACGCTCTCCTCTTCTTCCTGCATGAAGGCGGTGTCCTCTTCGGGCTCGCCGGCCTCGAGCGTCGCGAGTCCGAGGGTGAGTTCACGCAGGCCGACGTCGAGAAGCTCGAGGCGCTCGGGCCCTTCGTCGCAGCGGGCGCACGTGCGCAAATCGCATACGACGAGCTCTCCCGAGAAGCCGCCGCGCTCCGGGCCTTCAGCAAGGTGAGCGGGACGCTGTTCGTCGTCGATCGCGAGCGCAAGAAGGTCATCTGGGCAGCGAATCGCGATCGGGGCATCGAGTGGGACCACGATGTCGTTCCGATCGAGGACCACGTCGTCGACGCGGCCGAGCAGTCGCTGCAGGCGCGAGCGAAGGGCGAGGCTCTTCCGACGCCGCCACGTCTGCCGTCTGGCGCGGTCGTCGCGGTCGCGAAGATCGAAGGCGACCCGGTCTTCAACAACGCGAAGTGCGCCATCCTGCGCGTCGAGCCGCAGGAGAAGGCTGCGCCGATCGAAGGGCTCAGCAAGCGCGAACGCGAGATCGCTCGCCTGCTCGTCGCCGGCTACAGCGGGGTCAACGTCGCGGCGATCTCCGGTCTATCGGAGAACACCGTGCGCACGTACGTCCGGCGTCTCTATCAGAAGCTCGGAGTCGCGAACCGCGCCGATCTCGTTCGCAAGCTGATGTCCCCTGCCGAGGCGAAGTCGACCGCCGCGCCGTCGTCGGTGATCTCGCCGCCGCCCGACTCGTCGCTCGTCGACGGGGACGACACGCTCGATTGAGGAGCAGCGCTCCATAGCGCCGAGCGAACGAGCGAAGACGCGAACATAGCTAACGTAGCGAACGAGCGATCCGCTCAGCCCTTCACAAGAGCCACGTCGGATCGACCTTCGAGTCCAGCGCAAAGCCGGCTCCGGCCGCCTGAGCAGCCGCCGCGCCATTCAGGCCCGGCGCTGCCCCCGTTGCCGCCTTTTCCTCCGCACGCGCCGCCACCGCCGCCGGCACGAACCGCGCCGCCGGAGAAGCTTCCGTTGACGGCTCCGGCCGCGCTGCCGGTCACGACGATCGTGTTAGCCGTGATCGTGGGCGCGAGGAGATGGACGATGCCACCCCCACCTCCGCCGCCGGGGCCATCGTCCCCGAAAGAGGCCGCCGCCGCCCTTGGCGCTGAACGTTCCGACGTTAGTCACGCTCGTCTACGCGCTTGGCGCTGAACGTTCCGACGTTAGTCACGCTCGTCTTCGACGCGAGGAGGATGACGCCGCCGGTTCGCCGCCTGGACCACCAACGCCTGCAAGGACGACACCAGGCGCGGCGCAGTCGGCCTGGATGGTGGCGCCGGCGCTGTTCGTCAGGGGTCCTGCGCATGCGATCGTCAACGTGCCCGCTCCGACGTTATCGCTCGCGTGGCCCTATCGCTCGCGTGGCCTCCGCGCATGCGATCGTCAACGTGCCCGCTCCGACGTTGTCGCTCGCGTGGCCTTCGGTCCAGCATGGCCAGCCTCACCACAACCGACGATAGCGGCGAAGAGGATCGAGGACAGTGTGAGATTGCCCATCATCGGATGCGTTCGCCTCGTGCAGAAGCGATCTCGAGCCTCATTCCGGGTGAGATTCGGAGCTCGGCGATTTGGATATCCTCGCGGCCCACGCGAGGTTCGCGTCAGTGCAGCCGCGGATCGTCGGGATCGATGAAGACGCGTTCTTCGGCCGGCGCGCTCTTGCGGACGAAGCGGACGAGGGCAACGCGCTTCGACGGATCGAGGTCGACGAGCTCGACGCCGAGTCCCTTGAAGCCTGGCTCGTCGATCGTGCGCCTCACGATGACGTCGAGCATCATGACCTGATCACCGGAGCGGAGGCCGAGCTGGGCGCGTGTGCCGATCGGCATCATGATGTCCGTGCGGATCGCCATCCCGTTCTCGGAGATGTCGCGCGTCATCGTGGTCTTGCCGTCGAAGACGACCTCGAGCGCGAGCTTGAAACGCTCGGATGCGCGCCGGACCTTGTCGGTCGCCTTGGCCGCTGCCATTCCGGCCTTCTCGCGCGCTCGGAGCTCGTGGATGAACTGCTCCCATTCTCTTGCGCGCGCGAGCGCACCCCAGAACTGCAGGCCGATGCCGGGCACGACCTCTCCCGTCTTCGGGTCGTCCTCCGGCGTCGGGGCGACGTGCACGACCATCGCGTGGCCGGACACGGTGATGTTCTGCGGGAGCACCAGCTCCACCTTCACGAGCTGCCGAAGCGCCGGCGGCGCGTCGGTGCGGATGAAGACGCCCTTGAAGCTCACGTCGTTCGTGAGCAGCTCGATGGTCTGGTTGCGCCGAAGCACGCGCGCGACGATGCGAGCCGGATATCGAGCTTCGCGTCGCTTCTCCGCAGACATCGCATCGAGCCTACGCACGCCTCGGGAGAGATGGAAGCGTCGCCCCCTCGTGGAAATCCACTACGCCGCATCTCACGGTCCGGCGCGCAAAATCGCGGTTGCCCGAGGGCGAGAGAGCGAGCGAGCGAGCGAGTTACGAGGTGCGTTCCAGGGCGTCAGCGCCGCTGCGCGAGGTAGGCCGTGATGCCGCCGAACACGTGGATGACCACCTTGATGCCCTGCAGCACGATGAAGATCGGGCCGCCGCTGGCCATCTGGACGATCGCCATCACGCCGCCGACGCCGTGGAGCCAGAGCACGCGCCGAGCCGCGTTGGGATCGCCCTTGAAGATCTGGAACGCGCGCATCGCGTAGAGCGCGATGAGGATCGCAGGGAGGATCAGCTGCGCGCCCGAGACGGACCCCGTGGCGACGCCGAACGCGATGAGCAGCGTGAGTGCGCCCCAGTACAGGCTCGCGAGCGCCGAGCCGATGCCGGCGAGCACGTAGAGCGCCGAGCGGTCGTTGGTGACGTAGCCGTGAGCCGGCGACTCGTACGGATTCTGGTTCACGAGGATGCCCCCTGGACGTAACACAATAATACGGCCGCCGCGGCTGTCCACGGACGAACGCCCATGCCGCACCCTGCCGCCGGAATGGCTCGCTGAGGACGGAGACTCTGTCAGCTCGTGCCGTACAACGACTCGGCGATCTTGAACGTGAGCGCTTCGAGATCCTGGTACTGCGAGCGGATGCTCGTGAGGTCGCCCTGCTGGTCGATCAGCTCGCGCAGACGTTTGCAGCTGTCACGCGTGCGCTCGATCATCTCGCCGTCGACGAGGTCTTGATAGCCCTCGAGCGCCGCCTCGGTCGTGTAGAGGAGCGTCTCGGCCTGGTTGCGCACTTCGGCGAGCTCCTTGCGGACGGCGTCTGCTGCCTGGTGACGCTCGCCTTCGGTGATGATCCGGTCGATTTCGTCCTTCGCCAGGCCGCTCGTCGGCGTGACGTTCATCTGCTGTGAGCGCCCGGAGCCGAGGTCCTTCGCGTCGATCGAGACGACGCCGTTCGCGTCGATGCGGAACGTCACCGAGATCTTCGGCACGCCGCGCGGTGCGGGCGGGATGCCCGTGAGCTCGAAGCGCGCGAGGCTGCGGTTGTCGGCGGCCATCGGACGCTCGCCCTGGAGCACGTGGATCGGGACGAAGTTCTGGTTGTCGACGCTCGTCGTGAAGATCTCGTTCCGCTCGGTCGGGATCGTCGTGTTGCGCGGGATGAGGACGGTGAAGACGCCGCCGCCGGTCTCGACGCCGAGCGAGAGCGGCGTCACGTCGAGGAGGAGCATCTCGACGGTGGCCTCGTCCCCGAGCGCCGCTCCCTGGAGCGCTGCGCCCGCAGCGACGACTTCGTCGGGGTTGACGCCCTTGTTCGGGTCCTTCCCGAAGAACTCCTTCACCGCCTTCTGGACGGCGGGCATGCGCGTCATGCCGCCGACGAGGACGACCGAGTTGATGTCCTGCGGCGTGAGCTTCGCGTCCTGGAGGCAGCGGCGGCACGGCTCGAGGCTGCG
>JAEXCN010000171.1 GCA_023402175.1 Pseudomonadota bacterium
AACCCGGTCATCAAGTTCACGACGCTCTTCGGCCTCCTCGCCGTCGAGCTCGCGGAGCAGATGAAGAGCGGCGACACGACGATGCCGACGATCCTCGCGGCCGTCTTCTTCGGTCTGTCGCTGGTGTTCGTCTACCGCAGCTTCTACGGCATGCGGATCGTCGCCGGCGCCGAGACGGTCGCGACCGAGAAGAAGACCGCGAAGGCCTCGTGAGAGAGCCGTAGGCTCGACGCTCGACGCTCAGGCTTCGGGCTTCAGGTCGAAAGCCCAACGGCGGCGAAGGGCCGGCGCTCCGTGAGGAGATGCTGGCCCTTCGCTTTTGGCGCGCGCAGCGATGCACAGCGCGAGCGCTGCGCCGCACCCGAGCATCGTGACGGCGACGATCCACGAAGGTCCGACGAGGCCGAGGACGATGCTGATGAGCACGGTCCCGAGCGAGACCCCGAAGACCGCGGCGACGCCGAGCACATCGCTCGGAAGCGTCAGCCGTGGTGGCAGCGCGCCGACGCGGTGGCGGGGCGAGGGCAGGCGGAGCATGACTCCTCGGAGATTGGCGCGCGCGCGTGAGCGTGCCCTGATCGGGAGCAGCAGTCGCTTCGTCACGGGCGCGCCGCCCGCGAGCCTCGAGCGAGCTCGCTTGGTGGTGCGCTCGTGCGCGCGGCGCGTCTTCCGGCGGGGGATCGGCGACGAGGACTTTCGGCTCATGCTCGCTCTCTCTGCGCGACGTTGGTGCACGGCGCGCGCCACGCCAGGCGTAACGCTCGTCGTACGCGAATGCGCGGAACGTGCGAGTTTCTCGCGGTGACGAGGCGTGGGCTTTCGTGGAGTGCTCGAACGCGCGGGCGAGGCGAGTTTGCACCGGTGTCTGCGATCGCGGCGCGCGGCGATCGAAGCGCTCGTTCCGCGCTTCGACGATCGGAGCATTCTTCCGCGCTTCGACGATCGGCGCGCTCGTTCCGCGCTTCGACGATCGGGCCGCGGCGGACCCGGGTATAACTACGAGAGCATGCGAACGTTCCGCGCCGCGACGCTCAACATTTGGAGCCGATTTGGACCGTGGGAACAGCGCCTCACCTCGATCCGCGAAGGGCTACGGACGCTCGCGCCGGACGTCATCGGGATGCAGGAGGTGCTCCGCTTCCCGGGCCTCGATCAGGCCCAGCTCGTGAGTGAAGGCCTCGGCTACGAAGTGGCCTGGGGAAGGGCCTCCGAGAACTACGGCTATCCGGTCGGCAACGCGATTTTGTCGCGGTGGCCGATCCTCCGTTCGGAGGTGATCCCGCTCCCGAACGGCGGTTCCGACGAAGACCGCTGCCTCGTGTTCGCCGAGCTCGACGCGCCTTTCGGCAAGCTGCCCTTCTTCTGCACGCACCTGAACTGGAAGCTCCACCACGGCCACATCCGGTGCCTCCAGGTGAAGACGGTCACCGAGGCGGTCGCGCGGCTCGCGCCCATCTCCGGCTTTCCGCCGGTCGTCGTCGGCGACTTCAACGCGGAGCCGGACTCGGACGAGATCCGTTACATGCGAGGCCTCACCGGGCTCGGCGGTTCATGCGTGTACTTTGCAGATGCGTTCCACGTCGCCGGCGACGGCACGCTGGGGACGACGTTCTCGAAGAACAACGCATTCGCCGAGCCGATGCGCGAGCCCGAACGGCGGATCGACTACGTGTTCGTCCGCGGTCCCGACGACAGCCAGCGCGGCGAGCCGTCGGACGCACGCGTCTGCTTCCATCAGCCGTACGACGGCGTCTTTCCGAGCGATCACTTCGGCGTGATCGCGACGATCACGGCCGGTCGCTAGTTGTTCGACACGCAGGCGCCGCTGGGGATCCCGCCGCCCCCGCCGGGGATGCCGGCGTCGTCGAAGCCGGGGATGCCACCACCGCCCCCGGGGATGCCACCGCCGAAAAGATCGAGGCAGCAGTGCGTCGTGGGATTGCACGTCGCATCGCAAGGCGCCTGCGCCTGGAGCTCGCCTGCCTTCTCGATCATCTTCATGAAGTCGCCCGCCCACGGGCACGCCGGGACGCCGCCGCCGCCGCTGGCGCCCGACGACGAGCTGGACGAGCTGCTCGAGGACGTGGAGCTCGAGGTGCTTCCGCTGCTCGACGACGCGCTCGGGGCCTTCGCCCCGGTGTCGCCGCCGTTCGACGGGGGAGGGAGCGTGCTGCTCTTCTCTTCCTTCTGCGGCGTTCCATCGCCGCCGCCGCCCGGAGGGATCTCCGAGGCCGACTCTGCGCAGGCGGTGACCGCCGCAGCGACGAGGACGAGAGACGAGGCGACGAGGGCGAGGGCGGACTTCATCGCCGTCGACGCTAGAGGCGAGGCATTTACATAACAATCTCCCTAGAGTCTCCCGAAAGACAGAGAAAGACGGCGCTCCTGCCGACGGCGATCGGGATAGGATGCCTTCGTGCGAAGGGCCTCCTTCGTCCTCAGGTCTCTGCTTCCGACTCTGGCAGCTTGCGCGGTCGGCTTGCTCATTTCGGCGCGTGCCGAAGCGCAAAAGCCGACGTCGCAGGCGACGGAGTATTCGCCCTACGAGAAGGAGGCGATCCGCGACGCGCTGAAGTCGAAGGGGCTCGAGATCGATCACTCACCCGAGGGCAAGTCGATCGGGCACATCGAGCTGGTGCGGCTCGAGGTGCTCGAGCCGCGCGATCCGGGGCCGGAGCTCTTGAAGCCGGTACCGATCCTCTCGCCGATCGGCTCGTACCTGAAGAAGGAGCACCTCAACTGGCTGCACGCGCTGTCGAAGGAGTACATCATCCGGCGCGAGCTGCTGCTGAGGGAGGGCGATCCGTACGTCCAGGTCCTCATCGACGAGACGGCGCGCAACATGCGCTCGCGCATGCCGATGCAGGTCTCGCTCATCGTCATCGTGCCGGTGAAGTCGAAGGAGCCGGGCAAAGTCGACCTGCTCGTCATCACGAAGGACATCTGGAGCCTGCGCCTCTCGTTCGACATCGCCGTCACGCCGGGTGGTCTCGAGAACCTGATCCTCGTTCCGCAGGAGACCAACTTCCTCGGCCAGCACCACACGGCGCAGACGCGTTTCCAGTTGCAGCCGGAGACCTTCACGTTCGGTCTCGGCTACAAGGTCCCGCGCTTCGGCTACTCGTGGATCGGCGCAGGAGCGAGCGCTGCCATCTTCATCAACCGGCGCCGCCTCGAGCCGGAAGGATCGAGCCTCGGTCTCAGCGCCGGCCAACCGCTCTACTCGACACGCACCGAGTGGGCCTGGGATGCGGACGTCGGATACACCGTCGGCGTCGCGCGCCGGT
>JAEXCN010000191.1 GCA_023402175.1 Pseudomonadota bacterium
AAGGCCACAAAGTCGCCGACTGCTACAAGCCACCGAACATGCCGTCGGCGTACGTCATCGACAAGAACGGCGTCATCAAGCACGTGCACAACGGCTACCACGACGGCGAAGAGAAGGAGCTCGAGAAGGAGATCAAGGCTCTCCTCTGAGCGGCTCCCTCGTTCACGACGTTCGGATCACGAAGCCCCGGCTCGCACGATGCCGGGGCTTCGTGTTTTTCGGGCAGCGACGCTTCGCCCACGCGGCGTGGCGCGCTCGATCCTCACAGTGAGAAAGCCCCGGCTCCTCGCGGAGGCCGGGGCTTTTCTCAGCGCTCGTTAGTACTCACGAGCGTCGAGCGTCGTCGTCGACCTGGAATCAATCCATGTCGAAGTCGCCGCCCATTCCGCCCATTCCGCCCATTCCGCCCATTCCGCCCATGCCACCGCCGGCGGCCGCCTTTTCCTTCTTCGGCTTGTCGGCGATGAGCGCCTCGGTCGTGAGCATCATGCCCGCGACGCTGGCGGCGAACTCGAGCGCGGAGCGCACGACCTTCGCGGGGTCGATGACGCCGGCCTTCGTGAGGTCCTCGTAGGTCTCGGTCGCGGCGTTGAAGCCGAACGAGCCCTTGCTCTCACGAACCTTCTCGACGACGACGGAGCCGTCCTGGCCCGCGTTCTTCGCGATCTGGCGGAGCGGCTCCTGGAGGGCGCGCTTGATCAGGCTGATGCCGAACATCTGCTCGCCATCGAGCTTGAGCGATTCGAGCGCCGCCGCGCCGCGGAGCAGCGCAACGCCGCCGCCGGGGACGATGCCTTCCTCGACCGCCGCACGCGTCGCGTGGAGCGCGTCCTCGACGCGAGCCTTCTTCTCCTTCATCTCGGTCTCGGTAGCCGCGCCGACCTTGATGACGGCGACGCCGCCGGCGAGCTTCGCGAGGCGCTCCTGGAGCTTCTCGCGATCGTAGTCGCTCGTCGTGTTCTCGATCTGCCTGCGGATCGTCTCGATGCGGCCCTTGATCTCCTTCGGGTCGCCTGCGCCGTCGACGATCGTCGTGTTGTCCTTGTCGACCGAGATGCGCTTGGCCTGACCGAGCTCGCGGGTCGTGAAGGTCTCGAGCTTGACGCCGAGGTCCTCGCTGACGACCTGGCCGCCGGTGAGGGTCGCGATGTCGCGGAGCATCTCCTTGCGGCGATCGCCGAAGCCCGGGGCCTTGACCGCGCAGACCTTGAGCGCGCCACGGAGCTTGTTCACGACGAGCGTCGCGAGCGCTTCACCCTCGACGTCCTCCGCGATGATGACGAGCGGACGGCCCTCGCGCGCGACCTGCTCGAGCAGCGGGATGAGGTCCGCCATCGCGCTGACCTTCTTCTCGCTGATGAGGATGTACGGGTTCTCGAGCTCGGCCGTCATCTTCTCCGTGTTCGTCACGAAGTACGGCGAGAGATACCCGCGGTCGAACTGCATGCCCTCCACCACCTCGAGCGAGGACTCCATGCCCTTCGCCTCTTCGACGGTGATGACGCCTTCCTTGCCGACCTTCTCCATCGCGCTGGCGAGCATGTCGCCGATGGTTTTGTCGCCGTTGGCGCTGATCGTGCCGACCTGCGAGATGTGCTCCTTGTCCTTCGTCGGGATCGCGAGCTTCTTCACCTCGGCGACGACGGCCTGCACGGCCTGGTCGATGCCGCGCTTCAGCTCCATCGGGTTGTGGCCCGCTTCGACGAGCATGAGGCCCTGCGTGTAGATGGCCTGCGCGAGCACCGTCGCGGTCGTGGTGCCGTCGCCCGCCTTGTCGCTCGTCTTCGAGGCGACTTCGCGGACCATCTGGGCGCCCATGTTCTCGAACTTGTCGGCGAGCTCGATCTCCTTGGCGACCGTGACGCCGTCCTTCGTCACCACCGGCGAGCCGAAGCTCTTCTCGATGACGACGTTGCGGCCCTTCGGTCCGAGGGTGACCTTGACCGCGTCGGCCAGGAGGTTGACGCCGTGGAGGATGCGGCCACGGGCGTTGCGGCTGTAGACGATCTGCTTTGCGCTCATCTGCGTTCTCCTTGGCCTCGAATCACTTCGTGAAGACCGCGAGGATGTCGTCCTCGCGGAGGAGGACCAGGTCCTCGCCGTCGACCTTGACCTCGGTGCCCGAGTACTTGCCGAAGAGGACCTTGTCGCCCTCCTTCACGTCGAGCGGAACGACCTTGCCGCCCTTGAGCGCCTTGCCCGAGCCGACCGCCACGACGGTCCCCTCGAGCGGCTTCTCCTTGGCCGTGTCGGGGATGATGATCCCGCCCTTGGTCTTCTCTTCTTCCTGGGTGCGCTTGACGACGAGACGGTCCTGAAGGGGTCGGATTTTCATAGTAGTTCCCGTTTCTTGGCCGCGGCGTCCGCGGGCTGTCAGCACTCGACACTAGTGAGTGCCAGAAATCGGCCGCCAACCTGATGCCTTCGGACGGGGGCGTCAAGCCCCGGAGACGCGTCCTCCGACCGATCTCGCCACACCGCTGGGGCAGCCGTACTGTCCCGGTCAGGATGAAGCTCCGGATCTCCCCAGATCGACAAGATGCCCCGCTCGAGCTGAATCCGATTTCCGGGAATGAACGCAGGATCGGGCCGCAGCTCTTCTGTCGGGCGCGCTCGGATCGGAGGCATCCCGTCTGCAAACGACCCCGACAGCCATGGTCGGTCTCGTCACGAAGGAAAAAGGCAACCCGGCACCCATCGTCCCCGGGTTCAAGATCAAGGGGGACACGATCGCAGGGCGATACCGCGTCGAAAAGCTTCTCGGCGCGGGAAGCTCCGGGTTCGTCGTCTCCGCTCGGCACGTCTACCTGCGCCGGCGCGTCACCCTGAAGATCCTGACGTCGACCACGAAGGCCCATGGGCAGGCGCAGCGGCGCCACCTCGCCCTCGCCCATCGGGCGGCAGCGCTGCGCGGGCTGCACATCGCGCGGATCGTCGACACCGGCTTCACGGAGGACGGCCACCCGTTCATCGCGACCGAGCGGCTCGAGGGGCGGACGCTCGCCGACGAGCTGACGCTGCGGACGCACGTGCCCGCCGCCGCCGCGGTCCGCTGGATCCTGCAGGCATGCGAGGGCCTCGCAGAGGCGCACTCGGCGGGCATCATCCATGGAGACCTGAAGCCGCAGAACCTCTTTCTCGCGGGCGATCCTTCGGCGTCGACGACGGACGGTCACACGTCCGATTCGCGCGTGCTCAAGATCCTCGACTTCGGCATGGCGACGCCGATGGAGGAGGACGAAGACGAGGGCCAAGGGGGAGCCTGGTTCGCGTCCCCTGCGTACCTCGCGCCGGAGCAGATCCGCGATCCGCGCGCGATCGACGCGCGCGTCGACATCTGGGCGCTCGGCGTGATCCTCCACCAGCTCATCTCGGGCAACCTGCCCTTCTCTTCGGACACGGTCTCGGGGATGCTCGTCGCGGTCGCGTACGACGCGCCGGCGCTGCTCGCCGCGGAGGATGTGCCGTTCGAGCTCGCGCGTGTCGTCCAGGGATGCCTCGCGAAGGAGCCCGCGGCGCGACCCGCCGACGTGGTCATGCTCGCGCGTGCCCTCGCGCCATTTGCGGGAGCGGAAGGCCTCGGCCTCGCGCGCCGCGTCGAAGCGGCGCTCTCGATGCCCCCGCCGCTCGCCGTCGCGCTCGATGCCGACGCAGAGCCCGCGGGCGCGCCGGAGGCCGCGACCAGTGAGCCCGCGGCGCCCCCACGTGCGGTCGACGCTCCTGCATCGACGGCCGCCCCTCCGGCGAGCGTGATCGTCCCTGCGGACGACGGGGTCTCCGCCGAGGTCGTCGCGTTCGACCGACGCCGATTCGGCGCCATCGCGATGGTCGGAGCGGCGGCCGTGCTCGCGGTCGCCGGTCTGCTCGCCCCCTCAGGCCCCGCGGCCGCCGAGGGAAAGAGCGGTCATCAGCCTGCGGCCGAGACGCCGCCGCCACCGTCGCGCCCCGTCGAGGGCTCGGCCCTCCCCTTCATCCCGCCGTCGTTCGTTCATAGCGACGAGGCCGAGCCGAAACCCGAGACGCCGCCGCCTCCGGCGCCCCCTTCCCCGCCCGTTCCGCCGTCGCAGCGCGCGGAACCGACGACGACCACTGCGCCTGCGCATTCGGTCCCCGTCACGGCCGCTCGAGCCATCGCGAAAGACCCGACTCCGAGGAAGCCGCGATCCTCGCTCGCAGTGCGAGAGAACCCGTACACGACGGGCTTCACGCACCCCACGAGACTGCCGGATCGCCGCGCGAAGTGACGATCTCGACCGGACCGCAACAAGTGAACTTGACAAGGAAGTCTGCCTGACTAAGGTGCGCCACGCCTGACGGTGCTGCGGCGGTTGTCGAGCACCGGTTTCCTTCTGATTGGCGGATCGTCTAATGGCAGGACGACGGATTCTGGCTCCGTCTATCTAGGTTCGAATCCTAGTCCGCCAGCCAGTCCTTCTTCCCTTCCCCTTCCTTCGTTAACTCTGCAGCTCGGATTTCTTACTGGCCCCATCGTCTAGCGGTTAGGACATCGGCCTCTCACGCCGGTAACGCGGGTTCGATTCCCGCTGGGGTCGCAAAAGCGACGTGAGAACTGAGCCTCGGCAACGCGCCGGGGCTCTTTGCGTTAAAGCGAGCCGTCCCGTCGACGGCGAGTCGAGCAGCTCGAGTTTGTTGATTGGCCCCATCGTCTAGCGGTTAGGACATCGGCCTCTCACGCCGGTAACGCGGGTTCGATTCCCGCTGGGGTCGCCCCCCGAGACCACGGTAAGAGCGTGGTCTCATCACGAGCCGAGACAACGTCGTCCCGTTGCCTCGGAGAACAGACGCCCCGGAGACCGTGAGGTCCCGGGGCGTTCGTTCGTCCTGTCCTTCGCGAACGTCGAGCGGTGACCCGCGCGCATTTATCGAACCGAGCGCGACGTTCTGTGATGTCTTCGCGGCGCTGTCATGCGAGCGAACGTCTCTCTCCGAGCCATTCTGGGTGCCGTCGTCGGTGTTGCTCTCGTTGCTGCGTGCAGTGACGAGCCTTCGAGCTCGCCGAAGTGCGGCGACGGTCAGGTCGGCGAAGGCGAACAGTGTGACGATGGGAACACGGCGGACGGCGACGGCTGCTCCTCCACATGCACGCGAGAGTCGGGCATGGTCGACGGGCCTGACGCGAGCGCGCCCGACTCGAGCGCGCCCGACTCGGGCAACCCGGATTCGAGCAATCCGGACTCCGGCGATCCGGACTCCGGCAATCCGGACGGCGGCGACGGATGCAACCCGGCGTGCGCAGCGGGCGAGTTTTGCGATGCGGAGAAGAGCTGTCGCGTGTGCAACGCCACGCAAGGCTGCGCGGCCGACACCGTCTGCGACGCGACTGCGAACGGCGGCAAAGGCTCCTGCAAGACGTGCATCGACACGGCGACCGGCGCTGGAACGGACACGGGTTGTGACGCGACCGCGCCGATCTGTGACGTAGCCGCGAAAGGCGGCGCCGGCGCCTGCAGAGTCTGTCTCGCCTCGGGCACGGGGACAGACCTCGGCTGCTCGTCGCCGGCGGGTCGATGCGATGCCACTGGGAGTGGCGGCGCCGGGACCTGCAGGGTTTGCTTGACCGACGGCGACTGCCCGGGAAGCCAGTCGTGCAGAGCGGACGGAACCGCGTGCGAAGGCTGCGCCGACAACGCGTCTTGCGCTGCGGAAACGCCCGTTTGCAAGTCCACGGTCACGCCGTCCGCGTGCGTCGAATGCACGATCGCCGACTCTCAGCGTTGCGACGCGTCGAGGCCGACGTGTGCGAACGACTTCTGCGGCTGTTCCACCGACGCCGACTGCGCGGCCGTCGCCGGCAGCGCGAAGGACTTCTGCGATACGACGGCGAACGCCGGACACGGCCAGTGCGAGGTCTGCTTGACCGACAGCCAGTGCGAGTCGAGCGATCCGACCCGCCCGATCTGCGATGGCAAGGCGGCGTGCATCTGCCGCACCAATGCGGACTGCTCGCTCGATCGCGTTTGCGACGGAGACTCGCGAGCGTGCGAACCGTCACCGGTCTCGACGACGCGCGCTCAGACGAGCGCACAGCTCCAGGCACTCATCGCGGCGGCCGCCGGCACGCTCGCCCCCGGCCTCCCCGTTACGGGGGGATTCGTCACCTACCTGAAGCCTGAGGTGGTGGGTCAGGTGCCGAGCGAGCCCGTAGGCTTCTTCGTCCAGGCGGAGGCCAACGGCCCGGCGGTCTTGGTGACCGATCCGACGGCATTCGGGCAGGTGCACGTCGGCGACCGCGTCGCGTTCACGGCAACCAGCAAGGCGAAGGTCGCTGAGCTCGACATCGTGACCGGACTGACCGACCTCGTCGTCGTGAGCACTGGACATCCCGTCCGGAATCTCGCCGCTGCCAAGCCCGCGGGTCTCAAGGTCGACCACTCCGCCGCCACCGCCGCGACGCTCGTCACGGGCGTGGCCAACGTCGCGTCGGAGCTCATCATGCTCCAGGGGAAGATCGGCACCGGTGCCGAGCTCGGCGCAGGCTTCATGGGGTACGCGGTCACCACCGCAGGGATCACGACTGCAACGAACAACCTTCGACTGCGGCTCCCCAAGACGATGGCGACGGAGCTCGACGTCACAGCAGGGTGTCAGTTCACGCTGAACACGGGCGTCATGCTCCGATCCGGTGCTGTCGCCCAGCCATCCGCGTTCTCGACGGCCGACGTGACGGTCTCCAGCTGCCCGGCTCCGAAGCTCGTGAGCGCCAAGGCGCTGTCGCCGATGCAAGTGGTGCTGACGTTCGACCGCAACATCGCCGACGCGAGCATCACCAACGTGATGACGCAGTTCACGTTCGACGGCGGCCTCGTCGCGAACGCCGCGGTCGTCACGGGAAACACGGTGACGCTCACGACAGGGCCCCAGACGCCAGGCACGCTCTACACGGTGACGGTCGCATCGAGCGTGACGGACAAGGCGGGATCTCCCGTGCCGGGCGCGAACAACACCCAGACGTTCAAGGGATTCCGGCCTCGCGCCATGCTTCGCATCACCGAAGTCGGGCCGACCATGGCTTCGAACGAGGACTTGGTGGAGCTCGTGGCGGTCAGCGGCGGAACGGTCGAGGGCTTCGTCCTCCTGCAGGACATCAACAGTCCAGTGACCCTCGGCACGTTCCCCGACGTGACCGTCGCGACGGGCGACGTCATCGTGGTGCACATCAACGGGAAGACCGACAGCGAGACC
This sequence comes from Pseudomonadota bacterium, assembly GCA_023402175.1. GTDB lineage: Bacteria > Myxococcota_A > Polyangia > Polyangiales > Polyangiaceae > Labilithrix. Next base: position 7,204 of record JAEXCN010000191.1, read on the forward strand.
GTGTCGAAGGACCAATTCGCGGCAAGCGCCGTTCCGGACAACTACGACACGGCCTGGGATTTCAAGGGCGGTACAACGGGCATCACGTTCTCGAGCCGCCTCCTCGTCGTCCGCGATTCGGACGGCGCCATCCAAGACGGCGTCGCGTTCCACAAGATCGCCGCCACGCCGCCGTCGGGATACCCCGCCAATCTCCAGGCGCTCCAGGCGGAGGGCCACTGGCTTCCGGCGGACTGTGGTGGCGCGCCTTGCACGTTCAACAGCACACCATCGGCAGCGGACGTCTCCGCCGATTGGACGGCGTTGCCCGCGTCGAACGCGACGAAGGCGAGCAACACCGTTCGACGCGTCTCGGCCACGGACACCAACAGGAAGGACGACTGGGCCGTCGGCGCGCAGTCGTGGGGCTTGCCCAATCCGTAAACGCCGAGCGAAGCCGCGCCACCCCGAGGACTTTTCTCGCGCGAGCGCCTCGCCAAGCTCACCACCGATCCGTCGCAGTCCCTGGAGCTCAGCTTCACGGCTCGGCGTACGAATCGTGCCCGTATCAGCGATTTCCTCGTGAGCCTCGACCATGAAGCGAAGTCGAAGCCGCGACGCTTGTCCATCCGCTGAGCTCGTAGACCTGCACTGCAGAGCAATCGATGACGGGCGGTCAGCGTCGAGCGACGCTCGTGGCAGCTTCGAGGCTTCTCGCGCCGCTCATCCGCTCAGCCGGACGAAGCCGGTCTCGCTCCCGATCCATTGAGGGCGACTGCGCTCTCGGCGGCAGCGCGACACGAACGCCCATTGTGCTCGGTCGCGTCGACCGCACACTCTTCTTCGATCCGCGTTCGCACACGATGAGCGGAGGCGCGGGAAGGAGGACGTCCATTGAGCGCGCTTGCGATACCCCGAGACGAGGCGCCCCCCGACGTCGACGCGGCCCTGAACACATGGCTCGCGCTCGAGCGGACGCTCATGGCGTGGATCCGGACCTGCGCGACGTTGATCGGGCTCGGCTTCACGATCACGAAGGTCTTCGACTTCCTGCACGAGCTGCACAACAAGGCGCCGCCGACGCGCATCCTCGGGTACCGCACCTATTCGCTCGTGGTGATGGGGATCGGAGTCGTCGGGCTGGTCGCGGCGGTGGTTCAGCACCGCAATCTCCTGCGACGCTGGTGGCCGCATGGCAGCAATCCCCCGTCCTCCCTTGCGACGACGGTCGCGGTGATGTTCTCGGTCTTCGGCGTCGCCGTCTTCGTGATCGTGCTGCTCGGCTATTGAGACCTGAACGCCGGCGAGGAACGGACCCATCTTTGGTGCATGCAGGAAGCCGAGACCACCACGTGCTGCATCGTCGGCGGAGGTCCCGCCGGGATGATGCTCGCGCTGCTCCTCGCACGCGAGGGCGTGCGCGTGACCGTGCTCGAGAAACATGCCGACTTTCTCCGCGACTTCCGCGGCGACACGATCCACCCGTCGACCATCGAGCTCATCGATCAGCTCGGCTTCCTCGACGACCTCGAGCGGATCCCGCACGAGACCGTCGGGCGTCTCTGCGGAGACGTGAACGGCAGATGGGTGGAGGTCGCAGACTTCTCCGCGCTCCGCCGGCGCCACCGGCTCATCTACATGATGCCGCAGTGGGACTTCCTCGAGCTGCTGGCTCGAAAGGCGGCGCGATGCCCGAGCTTCGAGCTGAAGACCAGCTCCGAGGTCGTCGACCTCTGGATGGAAGGCGGACGCGTCGTCGGCGTCGTCCATCGCTCCAATGGATTGACGAAGCGCTTGCGCGCAGACCTCACGGTCGCCTGTGACGGACGCGGATCGATCGTTCGCGTGCGGCGCGGTGCTCGTCCGATCGATCTCGGCGCACCGATGGACGTCCTCTGGCTACGCATCCCGCGTCGCGAGGGCGATCCGGACATGAGCTTCGGCATCGTCCGACCCGGCCGCATGCTCGTCCTCATCCAGCGCGCGAGCTACTGGCAGGCTGGCGCTTTGATCCCGAAGGGCGATCACGAACGCGTGCAGGCCGACGGCATCGAGCGCTTTCGCGCGATGCTCGCGGAGATGGCGCCCTTCGTCGGTGACGGTCGACTCGAAGCACTCTCGAGCTTCGACGACGTCAAGGTGCTCTCCGTCCAGGTGAACCACCTGCTCCGATGGTTCTACCCGGGGCTTCTCTTCCTCGGCGACGCCGCGCACGCGATGTCTCCCATCGGGGGCGTCGGGATCAACCTCGCGATCCAAGACGCCGTCGCAGCAGCGAACGTCCTCACGCGGCCTTTGCTCGATCGACGTGTCGACATGCTCGATCTCGCCCGCATCCAGGCGCGTCGAGCTCCTCCCGCCGCCGCGACGCAGCTCGCCCAGCTCGCCGTGCAGCGCCGAGTGATCCGCCGCGTGCTCGCCGGAGAGCTCGTTCGTCCTCCGACGTGGCTCCCGTGGTTGCTCTCGCGCCGACCCATGCGAGCGCTCATCGCGCGCGCGATCGGCGTCGGATTGCTGCCCGAGCGCTGGCGAGGCGCGCGGGCTCGAGCGGACGGGCCCGCCGTCGCGCCGACAGCATCGCGGCGACGCGGTCCGCTCCGACATGAGCAGCGCTGAGCTGTGCAATTCTTCTCGATGCAGCGTGTTCCAACCGTCGCGCGTCTCTCGTACTCTGCGCGGGCATGGCGAAACAGCGGCAGATCAGGCGTCACCCAGCCTCGATCTTGCGCGTCACCTTCGAGCACGCAACCACGAGCGGGCGGCGCGTCGAGGCGACCGCATGGGACGCGAGCCTCGGCGGGATGTTCCTCGAGACGAGCACACCGCTCGAGGAGGGCGCGCTCATCTCGCTCGAGATCACGACCCCGGATGCGAAGGTCGCGGCCGATGCACGCGTGCTCTGGGCACGCGCGGCGAGCGACGGCGAGGACCAGCCGGCGGGCATGGCCGTCCGCTTCATCGATCTTCCGGACGACGTCTCGGTCGCGCTCAACCGCGCGCTCCAGCGCGGAATGGCGGAGAAGACGATCCTGGGTGTCGGCGGCGCGACGCAGAAGCCGACGCAGCCCGGGATCGTGCCCGGCGCCGGCGCGCCCGGTCGCGTGCCGCGCGAGACCCAGATCGGCATTGCTCCTCCCGCCAATCCACCGGTGAAGCGGCACCTCGTCATCAGCGAGACGAGCCTTCCGGAGACTCCCGCGGCGACGCGGGTCGAACCTTCGACCGAGCCGCGAGCACGCGCTGACATCGACGCTCCGAAGGAGCCCGTCCGCTCGCGGGCGCGCTCGAGCCCGTCCTCCGAGCCACCTCTTCCGCCCGGCGCGGGCGGCGGTCTCTTCGGCCGGCTCCTGCTCTTGCTCGCCCTCGGCGGAGCCGCAGGCGCAGTCTACGTGTATCGCGACAAGCTCGCCGAGATGCTCGCGGGCCCTGCCCCGGCGCCGACCGAGGCTCCGAGCGCAACGCCGATCGAGAGCGCGAGCGCGCCGACGCAGGGCGACGATGCTTCGCGCGAGGCCATCGAGGCGACTCCCGACGCAGAGCCCGTCGCCGCCGAATTTTTTCCCACCGACGCTGCGCTCGACGTGATGGTCGATGCCTCTGACGTGCATGACGCCGGTCACGCCGATGCCGGACGGAGCGATGCGGGAGCAAGGGATGCCGGTCCACGCGACGCGGGGCGGGACTCGGGCACGCACGGCGGCGCAAAGCCGGATGCGGGTCGCTCGCCGAAGCACCCCTGAGCGAACGTGCCCGCCGTCCGCTCGTGCGTCGCGCGTGGCGACCGGATGCTTCGACGTCGGAGTGATCTCGTCAGGAATGTTTCGACGTCGAAGTGAGCCGGATCACCACCACATGCAGTAGCCCTGATCGCACATGATTTGCCCGCTCGGATCGCAGTCCGCCGCGGTCCGGCACTCCATCTCGTCTTCGCCGCCCCACGGGTCCTCGCCACCCCACGGATCCTGGCAATAGGGATCGTACGGGTCCTGGCACTGACCGCCGTCCGATCCGTTCGGGTTCTGCCCGCCCCACGGATCCTGGCAGTTCGGATCGTTCGGGTCCTGGCACTGGTTCCCCATCGGATCGTTCGGGTCCTGATTGCCGTTCGGGTCCACCTGTCCCGGACCGTTCGCGGCGACGGCATTCGTCACCTCGGCGTGGACGTGATCGGTGTGCGGGTTCGGCCCCGTGTACGCGCGCGAGGAGGGGCCGTTCGGACCGATCTTCCAGAGCGTGTGATTCCAGATGATGAGCTGGATGCCGAGCGTCTCGGCGTTCTCCACCAGGTGATTGGCGATCTCGTCGCCGCTCGCCCCGCTCGTCATGACGTCGAGCGCGCGACCGACGGCGTGGATCGAGAGCTGCGATGTATTTCCGGTGTTCGCGCGGCAGGCATACCCGCCGTACGTCACGCCGAACTGCTCTTTCAGCTGCTCGCCGAGCGCTCGCGTGCCGGACTTCAGCCCGCCCGAGCACCCCTCGCCGTTCAGGCCTTCGTACGTGCCCGTCGCGTTCGACTCCGGCGGCTGCCAGCGGTCACCGCCGATCCTCGACGTCGTTCCCTTACGGCCCTCCATGGGATCGGCCGACGAGCATGCCGAGAGAACACCGGCCACGCTGACAGCGACGAGCGAGAGCTTCAAGGTCCGAGCGATCATCATCATGTCGAGCACCTTCCGAGCACTGCGCCACCCTCGGAGTCGCCTTGGTGCAACGGCAGTGCCCGGACCGAGATCGCGCGCTCGACATGGATTTCCCGCGGTGAGAACGCGATCCGCCCGCTCGATGCCGTCCTCGCCCGCCGGTGATCTGGATCGGTCGGCGGCCCGGGGAGAGCCATCTCGAGGAACGGATCACCCCCGCGGCTCGCGGCCGCCGGTCACCGCTTCGTCGCGGCCTTCTTCTTCGCGCTCGCCTTGCCGGTGGCCTTCTTCGTCGCAGGCTTGTTGGCGCCGACCTTCTTCGTCGCAGGCTTCTTGGCGCCGACCTTCGTCGTCGAAGCCTTCTTGGCAGCGACCTTCTTGGCGCCGGCCTTCTTCGGAGCGGCGGCCGTCCCGCTTCCTTCGACGAGCGCGGCGAGCTTCTTCGGGGCGACGGCGCAGTAGCTCTCACGTAGCCAGTCGCGCAGCATGTCGAGGGGTGCCTTCCCCGGCCGCCACTGGGCGGAGACCCATCCCGCCTTGCCGAGGCCGTAGCCGGTCGGCTTCACACCCGGAAGTGTGAGCGCCATCGGCGCGGTGTGCGGGAGCTTGCAGGAGATGAAGAAGTCGTCGTGGTCGGCGCCCCCATCCTTGCCGGTGCCCATGAAGACGAAGACCTTCCCCTTCACCTTGAGCGCGCGGTGGTCCCAGGGGAAATGCTCGCTGGTCTCGGGAAAGCTCAGACCGAGGTCACGGAGCGCGGCTTCGTCGGGGTTCTTGGGCGTCTTGTTCGCGGGCATCGTGGGCGACAGGGTACGCGTGGCCGGAGCGGCGTCGCACGGCAATTCGCACGCGCTCACGTCATCGGCCGAACGTTGCCTCCTGCGAACGAGCCCCTTGCATTTGATTCACGGTGTCGTTAACTATTTCGCACATCGTTAACAACCTTTTTCCTGGAGCAACAGACCATGAAGCCCACACCTCCCGGCTGGCCGCGAATCTCGTCATCGCTCTATTACGAGGACGCCGCCAAGGCGATCGACTTCCTCTGCCGCGCCTTCGGCTTCGAGGTCCGTCTGAAGGTCGAGGGCGAAGCGGGACGCATCGAGCACTCGGAGCTCGTCTACGGCGAGGGCCTCGTCATGGTCTCTTCCGTCAAGCCGGAGAAGTTCCCGAAGCACCGGGCCCCGGCGCAAGTCGGCGGAGCGAACACGCAGAACATGATGGTGTACGTCGACGACGTCGAGGCGCACTGCAAGCGCGCCCGTGAGGCCGGCGCCAAGATCATCACCGAGCCGACGACGCACGACTACGGCGAGGAGTACTGGGAAGACCGCGGCTACGAGTGCGAGGACATCGGCGGCCACGGATGGTGGTTCTACCAGCGGATGCGGAATCCGAAGCAGAAGGCGTGAGCGGCCGCCCGATGAACGATCTCGATCGCACCCTCGTGGCGCTCGCCGATCCGACGAGGCGCGGCGTCATCGACCTGCTCCGCAGAAAGCCGCGCCGCGCGGGCGAGCTCGCCGAGGCGCTCGAGATGAGCGCGCCCGCGATGAGCCGGCACCTCCGCGTCCTCCGCAACACGGGGCTCGTCGAGGAGCAACTCGAAGCCGAGGACGCGCGCGTCCGGGTCTACACGTTGCGCAAGGAGCCGTTCCGCGCGCTCCGCCGGTGGCTCGACGACGTCGAGACGTTCTGGTCCCTCGAGCTCACCTCCTTCAAGGAGTACGCGGAGCGCACGCGCGGGAAGAGCAAGCGATGACCGCACGACCCGGCGACTCCGCGAAGGTCAGTGTCTACGTCGCGGTCACGCCCGAGGACGCGTTCGAGGTGTTCACCCGCGAGATCGGTCTCTGGTGGAAGCAAGGCCCGAAGTACCGGATCGCGGGTAAGCGCCGCGGCTCGCTCTTCATCGAGGGCGGCGTCGGCGGGCGCCTGTTCGAGACGTTCGAGCTCTCGACCGGGCCCAAGACGATCGAGGTCGGCAAGATCACCGTCTGGGAGCCGCCGGCGAAGCTCGCGATGGAATGGCGCGGCGTGAACTTCAAGCCGCACGAGAAGACGCTCGTCGAGGTCCTCTTCGAGCCGTCGGGGGACGGCACGCTCGTCACCGTGCATCATCACGGCTGGAGCGTGCTCCCCGACGATCACCCCGCGCGTCACGGCCTCGTCGGCGCTGCGTTCGCTCGCATGATCGGCATGTGGTGGGGCTCGCTCATGACGTCGCTCCGCGAGCACGTCGCGGAGCGCGCCGGCGAGCAGCGCTGAGACACACGAGCGCTACGCGCTCGACCTCGGATCAGAGCGGGAAGCGCTGCGTGCACTTCGTGTCGGTCGGGCCCGTCGAGCCGATCCACTCGCCGTCGACGCAGCGCGACCAGTTGTGCGTGCTCCGCGACTGCACGCAGACGTTCTCGCCGACGGGATGTCCGAGCGTCGCGCTCTGGCACTGATCGTCGGCGGCCGGCGTGCTCGCGCTGCCGAGCGCGCGCTTGATCGAGGGCACCTCTTGGAGCGGGGCGAACTTGAAGCCCTCGGCCTTCAGCATCGGCAGGATCTGCTTGATCATGTCGACGGTCTTGTCGTGGACATCGTGGAACAGGACGATGCCGTGTCCCTTCCTGCGGATCTCGCTCATGTAGAGCTCGCCGCAGCGCTGGACGCTGACGCCCTTCCCCCAGCAGTCCCAGTCCGCCGCCGCGCTCGCCGTGAGCTCACCGCCCTCGTCCCAGAACACGCTGCCGATGTACTTCTTCATCTCGGTGGCATTCACGGCGCGTGCGACCGAGCCGTTCCACGCCCCGAACGGCGCGCGGATCACCCACGGCCCGCGCGGCTGCACCTGCGTGATGATCGCGTCGGTGTCGGCGATCTCTTTGACGATCGCCGCCGATGAGAGCTTCGTGAGCTGCTTGTGATTGTGCGTGTGGTTCGCGAGGAGGTGACCGCGGCCGACGATCTTGTCGATCGCGCCCTGACGCCCGGAGACCTTCGAGCCGTTGATGAAGAAGGTGGCCTTCACGCCTTCGGCCGCGAGATAGTCGGCGAGCTCGGCGCTCCGCCTGCCCGGACCGTCGTCGAACGTGAGGCTGATCGTCTTGTTCGGAAGCTCGCTCCCATTGAGCTGCCTCTCGGCGACGAGCGCGTCTTCTCGCGTGTCACCGTCACCGGTGACGGCTTCATCGTCGCCGTCGTCGGTCGTGTCGGAATCGACGGCGCAGCCCGCGGAGGCGACACACGCCGAAGTGGCAACGAGGAGAAGAGCAAGCAGACGACGAGCGACCATGGTGAGTGACCTCCGAGCAGGACGAACGGAGCAGTTGCACACACCGCACCACCTGAGGTCACATTTGCAAGTCGCTGAAACGACGCCTGATTTGTGTTTCCACGTATCAGGAAAGTTCCATGATCAGCCCGCTTTCCGGATCGCGAGGGATCCGGCGAGGCGCACCATGGGCTCACGCCGATTCTGGGCTCGACGACGCCGCCTCGCATCGAGGACCGCGCCCGCCCCCCGATTCGGGAACATCACGTGTCGTTCGTTCGTGCGCGATCGATCGCTCGCTTCGCGGCGCGTGCGTTCCCCCAGCGAAGGATCTCGACGTCCTTGCCCTCGAACGTCACCGCCGCGAGGAAGAACGCTGAAAGCTCCGCCCGAACACGCGCGTGGAGATCCTTCACGTCCGAGAGGTCCTCGCTCCGCGCATCATCGCGCGCCACGCAGATCACGCGGTCGTTCCGAACGCGCTTCTTTTTCGCGCGTCGCCCGCCCGTCTCGCGCTGCGATGCCTCGATGATCGCGATGGGTCGACATGCGATGACCACGCCCGGGTACGTCGCCGCTTCGCAGAGGACCATCGCATCGAGGGGATCGCCGTCCTCCGCGCGCGTGCCGGGCACGAACCCGAAGTCGAACGGGAACACGACGCCGTGCGGCAGCGGGCGCCCGAAGGTGATCTTTCCGAGGTCGGGCTCGTACTTGAGCTTCGCTGCCGAGCCGCGCGGCGACTCGACGACGACGTGAACCGATCCGTCTTTCGCAAACACGGGAAGTCGATGCAGGTCCGCCACGCCTTTCGCCGGGGTGCAACGGACGTGCACGCCACACGGCGCCGCGAGATCCGCGAGATCCGCCGCTGACGGGCCGGCATGTGACCTGCTTGACGGAGCGACATGAAGCGCGCGGTGATGGGAATCGTCGATACGCCGGTGTTCGCGGACGTGACCGTGCGCCGCTTGGTCGCGCTCGGCTTCTCTCCACGGGAGGTCTCGATCCTCTATCCGGATCGCCACGGCAACCACGACTTCGGGTTCGAAGCGAAGACGAAGGCTCCGGAAGGCGCGCTGGTCGGTATCGGGTTCGGCGCCATCCTCGGCGCGATGACGGGGCTCGCGCTCGGTCTCGCAGCGATCGTCCCGGAGCTCGCGGCGCTCGTCGAGGCAGGCCCGATCCTGCTCGCGCTCGGTGGCGCGGCGGTCGGCGCGCTCGTGCTCGGGCTCGTCGGCGCGGTGATCGGTGCCGCCGTGCCGGAGATCGAAGCGAAGTACTACGAAGGAAAGACCCGCGTCGGAACGATCCTCGTCGCGGTTCACGCAAACGGACGCGAAGAGATCCGCCGGGCGCGCACGGTCTTCCGATCCGTCGCGGCATCGGACGTCCGGGCGGTGACGGAGGCCGGCGTGCCCTCTTCCTCACGCGCCTGAACGGCGAGCTCGCGCGTCTTCAGCGAAGCCAGCCGTCGACTTCGGGATCGCCCAGAAACTCGCCGACGTGGACGACGGGCGGCGCGCTGGGGCGCCGCTGGCTGCTCGGAGCAGGCTCGTCGAACCACGGCTCGTCGAGCGTATCGAGCGTCCGCGCAGCCGCTTCCGTCAGGCGAGCGTCGATCGATTTGTCCGTGGAGCTGTGCGAGTTCATCGGCGGCCTCCCTCCCCAACACCTGTCGAATCGCGCGGGGAAGCGGGGCCGTGTTTACACCAGCGGTTCGTGCGGGCAAGCCCCGACTCGGCACACGAGACGTCGATGAAACGCCTGCCGTCGGGGCCGGAGCGCGATGAAGCCGTACGCCGCGCGGAGATCGATCCGACGCGTGGACCCGAAGCCGTGGATCAGAAGACGCGCGGATCGATCGGGTTTGCGTCGGGCGATCCGTGCTCGGGAACGACGGGCGCCCCCGGACCAGGGAGCGGCTTGCTCTCGGCGTTCTTGTCGCCCTGGGTGCCCTTGTCGGATTCGCCTTCGCCCTCCGCCTCGTCCTCCTCGCCGACGGGTTCGCCCTCCGGTCCTTCGGGGCTCGGATCCTCGCTGCGCGGCTGCGGCGTCGAGCTCGGCGCTTCGCCGGTGTGCAGGAGGGACTCGGCGCCCGCCGCGTCTTCCCCGCGGCGCTGCAGCTGCGCGCGGAGCGCAGGCAGAGCGGCCTCGTGGAAGAGGCGTCCCGAGTAGAGGAAGTAGGTCGGTTCCGTCGCGTTCATGGTCGTACTACTCCAGGCAAAAGCTGCAGCCCGCGCGGGCCCTTCGCCTCGTCTCGCGATTCGCGATCGAAGGGCAGCGGGCGCAGCACGCATCGCTTCTCGATGGAGCAATGTGTGTTCCGCCGTGCGCGAAGAGCGCGAGCCCGTGCACCGAGATGGATGCGGTCTGCCCTAACGCGCTCGGGTACGAGGGCTCTGCCCTAGACGAGCGCTCGTGTGGAGAGAGTGGCCCGCCTTCGGCGCTTCACACGCGCGGCACCGAGACCCTCCTGCACGCCTCAGGCGAGTGAAAACGCCTCGGCTCGACCCTCAGGACAGCCACTTCTTCGGCTTCAGCGCGGGCAGGAAGTCCCCGTGCTTCGCGTCCTCGGCGGTGTGCTTGATCCCTTGCCCGAGGTCACGCGCCGCCCGCGCGGCTGCGGCCATCGTGCGTCCTCGCGTGATCTCCGGATCGGCCGCGCCGACGCCGACGCGTCGAACACCTGCGCCGTGATCGTAGACGAGCTTGCCGCCGAGGTACGCGGAGAAGAGCGTCACTGCGAGCGCCGAAAAGCCCGTGACGAGGTAGCCGACCGACGGCTTCTTCCGGCTTGCACGGAGGACAGCCATCGTCGTCAGCACGCCGAGGCCGCCGATGTTGAGCGTCCGATGCGTGTGGAGGACCTTCTCGCCTTCCTCGTCGAGCGAGACTTCCTCCTGCGCGATGAGCCCGAACACGCCGGCGACGGAAGCTGTGATGGCGGCCCCTGCGATCGCGAGCTTGCCGACGTAGTTCAGCTTCCGATTGCCGGTGAAGTTCCCGATGGTGTCGGCGCCGACGGCGATCGGCAAGAGCGCGAGCGGGAAATGGACGAGCGACGGGTGAATCTCGGACAGCCGCATGGACATGAGGAGCCTCCAGAAGTGGTCTCCTCCGTCGCAAGGCGCGTTCCGGACGCGCAGGTGCTCGCGCTCGCGCTCGCGTCAGGCAGGGACCGGCTCGGTCGTCTTCGACGAGCCGCGAACGCGGTGGATGACGACCGCCGCCGCGACGAGCCCGAGACCGATGAGCTGCGACGTCGAAAGGCCAATCGCACCGCCGCGGTCGTCGCGGCGGAGCACTTCGACGGCGAAGCGCGCCACGGCGTAGAGCACGAGCGACGCGGCGAACACCTGCCCGTCGTAGCGCTTTCGCGGGAGCACGACATACAGGCAGACGAACGCGACCGCGAGCGATGCGGCCGACTCGTAAATCTGGGTCGGATGCACGGGCTCGCTCCACATGCGTGCACTATGCAGCAAATGCTCCTTCGCCTGAGCCTCGCTCGCGGGGCTTCGCGGAGGGAACGAGAGCCCCCACGGCAGCTTCGTGACCGCGCCGAAGCAGCAGCCGGCGAGCAGACATCCCATACGCCCGAACGCGAGGCCCATCGGGATCGCGAAGCCGGCCATGTCGGCGGCCTTCCAGAACGGGAACCGATCACGGCGGAGGAGCACGATCGCCGCCCCCGTCGCCCCGATGAAGCCTCCGTAGTAGGTCAATCCTCCGGCCCAGAACTTCGCCCACGCGAAGCAGTCGCTGCTCTTCGGATGGCAGACCGCGCGCGCCGCGTCCCAGACGCCGTCGTAGGCTGGCGAGAGGCACTCCGCACGATCGAACGGCCAGTCGACGAGAGACGGGTCGGTGCAGAGGTGCACGTATTCCCAGAAGTGACCGTCGGCGATCACGTGAAGGATGCGCGAACCGGCGACACCGGCGAGCAGCATCGCGAGGCCGAGGTCGACGATCACGTCCGGATTCAGCCCGATACGTCGCGCCCAGAGAACGCCGAGGCCGGTCGCGAACACGAACCCCGACAAGAGGAGGACGAAGTAGGAGGGAAACCCGACGTCGAAGAGGCGGAAAAGCTCGGGGCGCATGCGGACGCACCCGGAGATTAGCTCGACGCCCCGCCGACCCGCCGGTAATCTCGAGCTCTAGCGTCAAAGGGGGGCTCCGATCGGGCCACCGGACGTGCTCGGGAACGATGAACGACACGACGCAACGGACCTTTACCGGTGGAGAGCTCCTCGCGGGCAAGTACCGCGTCGAGCGTGTCATCGGCGAAGGCGGGATGGGCGTCGTGCTCGCCGCGCGACACGAAGGGCTGAGCACGAACGTCGCGATCAAGCTGCTGCGTGAGAACGCGCTCGGCCACACCGACGTCGTCGGACGCTTCATGCGCGAGGCGCGTGCTGCCGTCAGCCTGCGCAGCGAGCACGTCGCCCGCGTGTTCGACGTCGGCAATCTCGAGGACGGGCGCCCGTACATCGTGATGGAGCGCCTCGAGGGCAAGGACCTCGGGGACGTCATCGACCAGACGCCACACCCGCTGCAGATCCCCGACGCGGTCGACTACGTGATGCAGGCGTGTGAAGCGATCGCCGAAGCGCACGCGCTCGGGATCGTGCATCGCGACCTCAAGCCGAAGAACCTGTTCTTGACGCAAGCCGTTCACGGGCGGCCGCTCGTGAAGGTGCTCGACTTCGGCATCTCGAAGATCGATCCGCAAGCCAGCGCGCAGGAGATGCAGCTCACGCGGACGACCGAGGTGATCGGCTCTCCGAGCTACATGTCCCCGGAGCAGCTCCGCTCCTCGCGCAACGTCGACACGCGAACGGACATCTGGGCGCTCGGCGTCATCCTCTACGAGCTCCTCACGAAGCGCCTCCCCTTCTACGCCGAGACGGTGACGGAGCTCGTGATCGTCATCGCGACGGATCATGAACGGCCGCTCCGCTCGCTCCGCCCGGACTGCCCGGAGGCGCTCGAGGCGATCGTCGCACGCTGCCTGCGCAAACAGCCGGAGCACCGGTTCCAGAGCGTCCTCGAGCTCGTGCAGGCGCTCGAGCCGTATGCGCGCGGCGTGCAAGCGACCGCCACGGAGCGTATCCGCGCCGTCGCGGCCGGATCCGGGCGTCAGCTCCCGCCGGCTGCGAGCTCGGGCGCGGTCCCGACGGTACCGCCGACGGCCTCGTCGCGCGTGAACGTCCATGGCGGGACGTCGGTCGCTTGGGGCGAGACGCACTCGGCCGTCGGTCCAACGCCGCTCGAAGCCGCTGCGATGCCCGCCACCCCGTCGCGGACGGGCCTCGTCGTCGGGCTGCTCGCTGGCTTCCTCGTCCTCGCATCCGCGGCTGGAGGCGGAGCGGTGTACTTCGTCAAGCGGTCGGCAGCCCAAACGACTGCGCCGCCCGTCGTCGCGGGCGAAGGGAGCATGCCGCTTCCACCGGGCCGAAAAGACCTTCCGCCGATTCCCTCGGAGTCCGCCGAGCCGCATCCCGCGCCGGACCCGCCGGCGGCGAGCACGCTGCCCGACACGCGAAAGCCGCCGCCGACGACCACGACGAAAGGTGCCCCTCCTCGCTCTCCTCCGAGGCCCGGGAATGCTCCGAAGGCCGACGATCTGTCCAACATCGGGCGTCGCTGACGGCGGCTCGGGTTACGATGACGCGCATGACTCGGACTTCCGTCGGGGTGGCGATGGTGTTCGTCGTATCGAGCGCGTTCGCGAAGGACGCCTATGCAGGAGGGAACGAAGCGGCCGCCGAGGCGCTCTTCGTCGAAGCGAAGAAGCTCGCGGCGCGCGGCAAATACGCCGAGGCTTGTCCTAAGTTCGAGGAATCGAACCGCCTCGATCGCGGTGCCGGAACGTTGATCCACCTCGGCGACTGCTACGAGAAGAACAAGCAGACGGCGAGCGCGTGGGCCACGTACAAGGAAGCCGCGAGCGCTGCGCAAGCGCTCGGCCGCAAGGACTGGGAGAAGCTCGCCTCACAGCGTGCGAACGCGCTCGAGCCGAAGCTCGCGCGGCTCACGATCAAGGTCGAGAAGAGTGGCGTCGGGGTCCAGGTCTCGCGTGACGGCACCAACGTGTCGGAGGCGTCGTTCGGTGTTCCCATCCCCGTCGACGTCGGACCGCACGCGATCGAAGCGACGGCCGCGGGCCACAAGGCCTTCAAGACGAGCGCGACGGTCTCCAAGGACGGCGAGACCGTGGAGGTCACGATTCCGAAGCTCGAGGCCGAGCCCGTCGCGGCACCTGCGCCCGCGTCTGCGCCGAGCCCAGCGCCGGCCGAGTCGACGAAGGCGACGGTCGACGGAGCCAGCGGTCAACGGACCATCGGTCTCGTCGTCGGCGGAGTCGGCGTCGCGGGCCTCGCGGCAGGCGCGGTCACGGGCCTGATGGCGATGGGCAAGAGCAGCGATGCGAAGGCGATCTGCGCGAACGACGGGCCGTGCGCAAGCCGCGAAGCCGTCGACGCGAGCGACAGCGCGAAGACCCTTGGCCTCGTCTCGACGATCGCCTTCATCGCCGGCGGCGTCGGCCTCGCGGCAGGCGCCGCGCTCGTCTTCACCGCGCCGAAGGAGGCCGATGCGGACGCGAGGAGCGCTGCGAGGACGAGGCGGACCATTCGCGTTGCGCCGAGCGCCGGTCCGAACAGCGGTGGGCTCACGGTCGTGGGGGTGTTCTGATGCGTCGCGCGCGTCTGCTGCAGGGGTTCTCGCTCGTCGTCGCTCTCACCGGCTGCGCCGGGCTCATCGGCGTCCCCGACCTGACCTTCGACGAGCAGGCTGGTCAGGGCAACCCGGACGGCTCGACCACCGGCGACGGGGCTACTGCGGGCGACGGGAGCGTGACGGGTGACGGCAGCCCGGTGCCTGCGTGCGACGAGACGAAGCTCCAGACCGATGCGAACCACTGCGGTCGGTGCGGACACAGCTGTCTCGGAGGCGCGTGCAACGCGGGCAAGTGCGAGAGCGTCGTCGTGCGCGGAGGCCTCGAGAACCCGGTCGACCTCGCCGTCGACGCGACACACGTCTACGTCACCGCGCGCGGGAACGGCGCCGTCCTCAAGATCGCGAAGGCGGACGGCAAGACGGACGTCCTCGCGAGCGGTCACGAAGAAGCTCGCGGCGTCACGCTCGACGGACAGAACCTGTTCTGGTCGAACCGCGACTTCCCCGGCGACGGCGGCGATGGGTCGTGGGGCGGCGTTTGGGGCTGCACGCTTCCGGCGTGCACCGACAAGCGGCTCGTGACCGAGGGGGACTGGGCAGCGAACGTGCGCTTCGCCGGGGGCTTTCTCTACTTCGCCGAGAACAACAACGGCACCGTCGTGCGCGTGAAGCCGGACGGCAGCATGCGCGCGCCGGTCGCGACGGGCAACAAGCCGTGGAGCGTCGCCGTCGACGCCACGCACCTCTACTTCACGGCAAACACGGGCTACCTGCAGCGCACGCCGCTCGCCGGCGGGACGCCAGAGAATGTCGGTCCGCTCGACATGGGCGGCCCGTCCGGGTTCGTCACCCTCGACGACGAGCGCGTCTATTGGGCGTATGCCGACTACGCGACGCCGGCCGGGCATGTGCTGAGCGCGCTCAAGGCTGACCCGAACGCACCGAAGGAGCAGTACGGGACCGCAAACGTCGGCTCCGTGGGCGTCGCCGTCGACGGAACGACGCTCTACTGGACGAACGAAGGCCACTTCGACGCGAGCTTCGTCAGTCAGAAGGACGGCGAGCTCCTCGCTTGTCCGAAGGCGGGCTGCGGCGGGAACGCGCCGGTCGCCCTCCAGCAGGGGCTGACCGCTCCGGGCGCCATCGCCGTCGACGGCGAGGCGGTCTGGTTCCTCACGTTCGGCACGAAGGAGGGCTCGGCCGACGGCGAGCTCCGCAAGATCGCGAAGCCCTGAACGCGCTCCAACCTGAGCGCTTGGCGCTGATGATGAGCCGCGCCGGGGCGCGCAGCCCCACGCGCGCAGACGAGCCCCATGTACTCATGGGGAACAACCGACGGCCCCATGTACTGGCCGAAATGCGTCGCGTCGTTCGGGGCGCATCGCGGGCGAAGAAGGAGGAGGTGCCCGCGATGCGCGCCGTCCGGAGCTCACTCGGTCAAGCGCCGAGCGCGTCGCGATCTTCCCGCTCGCGTTGCTCTGGCCGTGCTGGACGCATGAGCCCTCGCCGACGCGGCGCACGATAGAGCTGCCTCGTGGCCTTCGAAATGCAGCACTGCGCGGGGAGGAGCAGACCCGTGATCACCATCGTACGTCGTTCGGTCGCGGCGGCCGCTGTCGGAGCCACGTTCGCGATCGTCGCCTGCGTGAGCCCGACGAGCACGGAGACGGACGAGGTTTCGGCCCAAGCGTTGGAATCGATCGAATCCGATCTCACCGGCACATCCGCCAAAAAAGAGGAACGGGAAGGCGTCGATACATGCAACCCCGCCAACGATCGACACTGCCGCTGCGCTCATCAGGGCTGGCGCTGGGTCGAAATGAACCGGACCACGCGGCCGGGTCACGTCGCCGGCATCGAGCAAGGCGGCCGGCGCAGGTGCTGCGTCCGGATGGGTCCCGACTATCCACGGGGACCGGACGAGGCGTGTCCCGCGTAGCCGCGTACGGGAGGTCGTCGAGACGGTGCTCGGCAGCGATCAGCATTCTTCTGGGTGGGATCTTCGTCGGGTGCGCGAGTCCGACGGACGCCGAAGTCGCGGACGCGCTTTCGGACGCGACCGAGCCCCTCACGGCGACGCGCGCCGAGCTCGCGGGATGCAACGAACGGGAGCCCGGGGAGCTCGTCGATGAACGAAAGACGGCTGAGTCACAGGAGAGCGGAAGCATCTGCAATCACGCCAACGCTTGGCATTGCCGACTCGCGCAGCCGGGCTGGAGGTGGGTCGACCTTCATACGGCGCATCATCCCGGCCCCGTCTCGGGCGTCGAGGACATCCCGTCTGGCAGTCAACACAGGTGCTGCGTCCGCGTCGGTCCGGCGCAGACGCCGCGACCGGAGGGCAGCGACGGAGCAACGGAGCGGAACCCCGGCCACCGTCATCGCTGACGTGCGCCGTGGGCTGAAGTCGCTCCGAGCGGACCCGATCCCGATGGAGAGGCGTCGACGATGGTGATCTTCACGAGACAGCCCTCGGCCGTGCAAACGATCGTCGCGTGCGCGATCGCCGTCGTCGCGTGCGCGAGCCCGACGGACGAGGACATCCGTGAGGACGCACCCGAAAGCGCCGAGGAGCCCTGCGTGTCCGACGCGGCGGAAGGATCGGACCGCGACACGGCATCGCCGAGCTCGCGGGTCGAGGCTTTGGACCATGACGGGACGGACGCCAAGGCCGGGCTGGCGGTGAGCCGCTGCAACTACGGCAACGTGTACCACTGCTTCAGCGCTCACCAGGGATGGCACTGGGTTCCCATCGAACACTCCTATCGGACGGGCCCAGTCGCAGGAATCGAAGGCACGCCCGCGGCGAGCGGGAGGATGTGCTGCGTCCGGGTCGGTCCGCGACAGCCTCCTCGGCCGATCCCACCGTGAAAGCGAGGCCGTCGCGCTTGGCGGAGTCGGGGATCCCAGCTATGGCGTTCGCCATGAGCTATACCCTCGGCGTCCTCGGCGGAAGCGGCCTCTACGAGATGGAAGCCCTGTCCGAGGTCACGGAAATCGACGTCGACACTCCGTTCGGTCGCCCGAGCGACGCCCTCGTGAAGGGCACGCTCGACGACGGCACCACCCTCCTCTTCTTGCCTCGGCACGGCCGCGGCCATCGCGTCCCGCCGCACGCGATCAACTACCGGGCGAACGTCTGCGCGCTGAAGAAGGCAGGTGCCACGCATCTCGTCAGCGTGAGCGCCGTCGGCTCGATGAAGGAGGAGATCGAGCCCGGGCACCTCGTCGTCCCCGATCAGTTCATCGATCTCACGAAGAAGCGCATCACGACCTTCTTCGAGGACGGCATCGTCGGCCACGTGCCGTTCGCGGACCCGACGTGCAAGCTGCTCGGAGCAGCGCTCGCGGACGCGTCGGACCGCGCCGGAGCGAAGGTGCATCGCGGTGGGACGTACATCTGCATGGAGGGCCCGCAGTTTTCGACCCGCGCCGAGAGCCGCGTGTACCGGACCTGGGGCGTCTCGGTCATCGGGATGACGTCGATGCCCGAGGCGAAGCTCGCGCGCGAAGCAGAGCTGCCGTTCGCGACCCTCGCGCTCGCGACGGACTACGACTGCTGGCACGACGCCCACGACGCGGTGACGGTCGAGCAGGTCGTCGCGACGATGAAGAAGAACGTCACCTTCGCGAAGAAAGCACTCGTCGAGCTCGCCGGGCACCTCCCCGACCCCGCGAGGAGCATCGCGTACCGGTGCACGAAGGGCGCCATCATGACCAGCCCGCACGCGGTGACCCCGGACGCCCGCGCGCGGCTCGGCTGGCTCCTGGGCGACTCTTTGGGCTAGGCTGCGCGCGCAATGCACAAGAGCCCCGCCCTCATCGTCGGATCCATGGCGTTCGACGACCTCGAGATGCCGTCCGGCACGTTCGAAAACGTGCTCGGAGGCGCCGCCACCTACTCCTCGATCGCCGCATCGTTGCTCGCGCCCGTGCGCCTCGTCGGCGTCGTCGGAAGCGACTTCCCCGCTGCGGTCCTCGAGGACCTGAAGACGCGCGGCGTCGACACCGCCGGCGTCGAGCATGCCGATGGCAAGACGTTCCGCTGGCGCGGACGCTACTCGCAGGACCTCTCGAGCCGTACGACGCTCGACACGCAGCTCAACGTGTTCGCCGACTTCCGCCCGAAGATCCCGGCGGAGTTCCGCTCGTCGCCGTTCGTGCTGCTCGGCAACATCCACCCCGCCCTCCAGCTCGAGGTCCTCGCGCAGGTCGAGAAGCCGAAGCTCGTGATGGCGGACACGATGAACTTCTGGATCACCGGCGAGCCGAAGCTGCTCGGCGAGGTGCTCGCGAAGATCGATCTGCTCGTCATCAACGACGAGGAGGCGCGCGACCTCACGGGCATCCACAACCTCGTGAAGGCCGCTGCCGACATCCGCAAGCGTGGACCGTCGCGCCTCATCATCAAGCGCGGCGAGCACGGCGCGCTCTACTTCGACGACGCCGGCGTGTTCTTCGCGCCGGGTTATCCGCTCGAGGAGGTCCTCGATCCGACGGGCGCGGGCGACTCGTTCGCCGGCGGCCTCATCGGTTACATCGCGCGCATGGGCGACGTCGATCACAAGACGATCCGCCGCGCGATCTACTTCGGCTCGGCGCTCGGCTCGTTCTGCGTCGAGGGCATCGGCCCGAAGCGTCTCCTCGACGTCGCGCCGAAGGATCTCGCCAAGCGGATGCAGCAGTTCATGGCACTCGTCGAGACGGGCGGACCGGTCACGCTGCCCGAGTGAGATGATGATGCCCCCGAGGATGAGAAACTTGCGCGCGCTCGGCCCTGTCATTCTCCTCCTTGGGATCGCGGGCGCAGGCACGCTCGGCGTGCTCGCCTGCGAGGATGATCCGCACCTGCGCACGCCCCCGGGCAAGGTCCTCGGGGGCGGCGGCGCGTGCGAAGCGAATCCCGGCGAGCTCCCCGCGCCCGACTGCGACAACTCGGAGAGAACCTGCACGCCGGCCCCGGGATGCGCGATCGACGAGGCGCGCTGCGGATCGAAGTCGACCTGTCTGCCGCTCGCCGACAACAAGGGCAAAGACGTCGTCGATCTCCGGATCCGCCGCCTGAACATCGCAACGCCCGAAGCGCTCGCGAGCACGTTCATCCAGAACACGGTCGTGGGCAGCGGCATCGATCTGGCCGAGCCGACGTGCGCCGAGAACGGCAAAGGCCTCTTCACGTGGCTCCTCCGCGTCGACAAGAAGGCCGGCTCCCTCGTCACCGGCGGCGCGCCTCCGTCGAGCGACCCGCTCGGTCAGGGCTTCTGCTTCGCGAGCTTCGAGATCGGCGGGACGACCGTGCAGCCGATCACCGCGAAGATCGAGCTGACGGGCGACACGTTCAAGACGCTCGATCGGCAGAACGTCAACATCCCGATCTTCCTCTCCGAGCAGCTCGCGAGCGCCATCATCCTGCCCATCCGCGATGCCCGGATCGAGGGCGTGACGCTCTCTACGGACGGCAATTGCGTCGGGGCGTTCAACGCCGCCGCGCTCGATCCGTCCTGCACCGAGGACCGCTCGCTCTGCTCCAAGTGGACGACGGCCGGCGCGCTCGGCGGCTTCATCACGCTCGAGGAAGCCGACGGCGTGAAGATCCGCGACTTGAACAACAAGTCGCTCTGCGCCTTCCTCGCCGCCGACTCCGGGCTCGTCTGCGCGCGCGACGCCCAAGGCAAGATCACGTACAAGGGCGACTACTGCTCGACCGACAAGAGCCCCGGGAGCTGCCAGGACAGCGTGTGGCTCGCGGCGACGTTCGCGGCGAGCGCGGCCAAGATCTTCGACGGCCAAGGGATCGTCGAAGGCTGCTCGGGCGCGATCACGAGCCCCGCCGACGCGGGTGCGGACGCCGAGACGGATGCGGGCGTGACGGACGCTGCGACAGACGCGGACGCGCAGTAGCGTCCTCATGACGCTCAGCGTCATCCCCATGAAGCCAGGGCCCGGCGAGGGGAACGAGCCGCCCACCCACATGTATGCCGGTCGTGATGATCGAACGGCTTTGAGACGCGCATCGCCTCAGTTTTCGGCCATTCTGCGCGGACCTGCGTGGTAAGCCACCGCGCATTGGGGTGGTGACCGCTCGCGTCCCCGTCAGACCGACGGGACACGGAGACGTCGGCACCGAGGGGCCATCGATGAGGGTCCTCGAGGGTCGACCGCTAGACTTTCCAGAGGGGTCTGGCCGCGGTCACGGAGGAGGAGAGGTCCATGCTTTCACGTTTCCGCCACGTCTTCGGCGTCGTCTTCTTCCTACTGATCGCGTCCTGCAGCGGGGGCGGCTGCGGAGGATGCGGCGGCTGCGCCGGGATGACTCCCCTGCCCGGTGGCTTCCCGGCGGACAAGGCGGTCGAGAACGCTGCATCGGTGCGCGTCTCGCGCCCGGGGCTCGACTTCCTCGAGAAGGAGCTCGGTCCGATCGCCGCGAAGGCGACGAACGCGCCGAACGGAAAGATGGCGTTCGGAATCCCCGAAACGGATCTCAACGTCGACAACGCCTTCACGTTGGGCATCTGTCCGGTCTGCGTCGAGTTCGACATCGTCGGCAAGATTTGCCCAGGTGGTCCGAACCCGAATGCCAATCCTCCGCGGTGCACCGCCGAGGTCAACCTCGCGAGCTCGGCGTTCACGATCGATTCGGTGACCCCGCACGCGATCAACGTTTCGGCCATCCTCCCCATTCAGCTCGACGACACGCCCGTCGACGCCGACATCAATCCTGGGCCGGCGGTCACCATTCACGTTGGATACGGCTCGAACGCCAAATGCGTCGGCAGCAATCAGGAGGGCGTTTCGGTCGATCCGAAGAACCTTCCCGTCAAGGTCTCCATTCCCCTCGTTGCGGAGACGACGGCTCCACGCGTCGGTTACACGAAGATCGATGTCGACAACGCGGTGATCGATCTTTCGGCAATCGCCTCGGACGACGTGCGCATCTGTGCCGACTGCGGCGCGCTCTCCAACGTCGCCGGCTACAACATCTGCAACTCGATCCTCAACTCCGGAGCCATCAAGGGCACGCTCGTCAACCAGCTGAAGAACGGCTTGAACTCGCAGGTCAAGAACCTGCTCCGCGATCAGCTCTGCACGAAGCCGATCCCGACGCTCAACCCGTCCTGCCCGACGGAAACGAAGCCTGACGCGAACAACAAGTTCTGCGTCTACGACTCGGCCCCGGACAAGTGCGTGCCGATGCTCCTCGGCACCGACGCGCACGTCGAGCTGGGCGGGTTCCTAAAGAGCATCTCGCCGAGCACGGCGGGCGGACTCGACTTCGGTCTCGCGTCCTTCGGCGCGATGAACCCCGCCCCGGGAATGGTCGCCGCTGGTCCGGCACGTTCGCCCAACGGCGTCACGCTCGGCATGGCGGGCGGCGTCCTCCCGCAGCCGCCGTCGAAGTGCGTCGTGCAGAAGCCGGTGACCCCGCCGAAGGGCATCCCGGTGCCCGACGAGCTCGCTCCGACGGCAGCCGACCCGGCGACGACGCCGCACGTCGGGATCGCGCTTTCCGGACGCTTCCTCGACTACTCGTTCACGAGCGTCTACAACAGCGGCCTCCTCTGCCTCGGCGTGTCGACGGAGCAGTTCGACATGCTGAAGAGCGGCCTGCTCTCGTTCCTCATTCCGTCGCTGAAGACGCTCACGTTCGAGCAAGCCGACGCCGCCGCGGCGATCGCGACGCGCCCGCAGGAGCCGCCGACGGTGAAGATCGGCGGCGGGACCGATCCGAACAAGGACCCGCTCCTCCTCATCACGCTGCCGAAGCTCGCGCTCGACTTCTACATCTGGAGCTTCGATCGCTTCGCCCGGGTCTTCACGTACACGGGCGACCTCACCATCCCGGTGAGCCTCCAGACGGGCAAGGGAGCAAGCAACCCGAACGGCGGGCTCGTTCCAGCGCTCGGTGAAATCAAGGTCGCGAACGGAGCCATCTCGAACGCGGACGTCGTTCTCCTCGACGATCCGAACATCGTCGCCGGCGCAGTGAGCGGGATCTTCGGAACCGTGTCGAAGCAGCTCGTCGGCACCGGTTTCTCGCCTATCGATCTCTCGAGCGCGGTCTCGAGCCTCGGGTTGAACCTCGAGGTCGACCAGATCAAGAAGCTCACGAAGGGCTCCGACGACTTCGTCGGCATCTTTGCCTCGATGAGCAAGAAGCCGTCGACGGCGATCGTCGAGTCCGACACGCAGGCAAAGCTCGTCGCGAAGCGCGTGTGGAACGACCACATGCAGGCGGCGACCTACGAGCCTGCGAAGCTCCCCGAGCTCGAGGTGGAGCTGTCGTCCTCTCTCGACGACGGCACGCACGCCGTCGAGTACTCGTGGTGGATCGACGGCGGCACGCGCTCGCCGTGGTCGAGCGCGAAGCACGTCGTCATCAAGGACGACCAGCTGTTCCTCCAGGGCCGCCACGTCCTCCACGTCGCCTCCCGCCTCGTCGGTGAGCCGCTCTCCGAGGACGCGACGCCCGCGGAGATCCCGTACGTCATCGACGCCCTCGCTCCGTTCATCAAGATCGAGCGAGACGGCGCGCGTGTGACGATCAAGGCGTGGGACCTCGTCAGCAAGCCCGAGGCCCTCGTCGCGCGCTGGCGCACGGATGGCAGCGCGGACTTCGGTGATTGGCGATCGCTCGGCGAGCTCTCGGTCGTCGAGACGGGCAACGCCGATGCGATCGAGGTCGAGGTGAAGGACGAAGAAGGCAACATCGGCACCGTCCGTCAGGCCCTTCGCGGGCGCGGCGATCCGACGATCTCCGCGGTCGGCTCGGGATGTGGATGTTCGACGCCGGGCAGCAAGGATACGGGCGGAACGCTCGCGCTCGTGCTCGGCCTCGGCGGGCTCGCGATCGTCGTCCTCCGCCGGCGCAGTTTCGGCGACGCGCCCCGCCGGGCGATGACGCGCGCCGGGCTCGCGATCGGCGCGATCGGCGCCGTTGCAGCCACGAGCCAGGGCTGCGCGTGCGGCAGCGAAGGTGAGGCTCCGACAGGCTGCGGCTCCGACTGCAACCAGCCCTGCCAGACGGGCCTGCAGAAGGGACAGCCCGGAGCCTACCTTTCCGTCGCGAAGGCGAAGGACGGAACGCTCTGGGCGGCCGGCTACAACGACGCGCTACTCTCCGAGGCCGACGCGCTTCTCTGGGGCGACCTCGTCGTCGGCAAGTACGACCTCGGAAAGCAGGAGGTCGCGTGGGAGACCGTCGACGGGGTCCCGACGCGCACGGACGGGACCTGCGCGCCCTACGAGCCGTATGGCTGGCGCAAGGGAGAGACCGACTCGGGCGACAACGTCGGCCGCTACACGTCGATCCAGATGTCCGCGAAGGACCAGCCGATGGTCAGCTTCTACGACGACACGCACAAGCGGCTGAAGTTCGCGATCAACGACGGCGGCTGGAAGGTGTTCGTCCTCAAGGAGCAGGCCGGCGCGGACATCGGCAAGTACAGCAAGATGCTCGTCGTCGACGGCAAGCCCGTCGTCGCGTACATGCATCTCGAGCCCGGCAACGGTGGCCGCACGCGGACGAAGATCTCGCTCGCGCGCGCGAAGGTCGAGAGCCCGCACGGGCCGGAGGACTTCGGCTTCGAGGACATCGCGGTCGACGAGGACGGCCCCTGCCGCGCCGACGGCTGCGCGCCGGGTGACGCCTGCGTGAAGGAGACCGGCTCCTGCACGAAGACGGTGGGCGGCTGCCAGCCGGCGTGCTCCGACACACAGGCTTGCGTCACGATGGACAACAAGGCCACGTGCGTCGCGAAGGCGGGCTCGATCGAGACCTATCCGCGCGGCCTCGGCCCGTACATCAGCTTCGCGCAGGGTCCTCGAGGGCTCGGCCTCGTCGCGTACGACGCGTATCACGGCAACCTCGTCGCCATCATGGACAACGGTGCCGTGCCGTGGGAACGCGTGATCCTCGACGGAGAGACCGGAAAGCGCTCCGACAACACGGCGATCGACACGGGCGACGTCGGCATCGCCGCGTCTCTCGCAATCGCACCGAGCGGCACGTGGCACGTGAGCTACGTCAACGGTCTCGACGAGACGCTCCGGTACATCTCGATGACGGACGGCAAGCCCGGCAAGAGCGAGATCGTCGACGACGGGACGACCGTCGACGGCAAGCCGCACGCGGACGGCAAACACATCGTCGGCGACGACTCCGCGATCCGCGTCGAGGGCGACGTCGTCACGATCTACTACGCCGATTCGTCCTCGCTCGGTCTGCGCCGCGCGGTGGGCACCGGGTCCTCGCCGACTTCACACAAGTGGGATCTCCGCTCGGTGAAGCAGGAGAACCGCTGGGTGGCGTTCCCGCAGTTCGTCCCGGGCGAGGACAAGGTCGCAGCGTGGTGGCGTCAGAGCACGCGCGCGACGAAGACCGTCGAGGGCAACGTCATCGTCCTGTCACCCTGACGTCCTCGGTCGGCGGAGCGCTGCGCGCGGGCTCGGTCCGAAGGAGCTCCGCGCGACGTCGAGCCGCCTCGAGCACAGCCTCCTCGAGATCCCGCACTGCCTCGTCACCCTCGACGAGACGGTCGTACTCCTCGACCTTCACTCCACAACGACCGCACGCGAGCTCGAGCGCGCGGCGCTGATTCTCTTCCGTGTCGCCGGGCGGGTTGTTTTCCGCCATGAGCTCGTCGGCCTTGCGCAGGACCGCCACACACTTGGCGCGTTCTGCCAGACCGTGCCCCGCGCGGTAATGCTCCGGCGCACGTCCGTAGACGCTCTCCTCGGGATCCCCGCCGTGAGGATCGGTCTGCGAGAGCAGCTCGTCGCCGAGCGGGCGCCGCGGATCGGAGAACGAACGTCCGGGCTTGCGTTCGAGGATCGCCGCCGCGGAGACGGAGGCTTCATCACGGTCGTGGTTGCTCATGCTTCACCTTCTGGTTCGGAAGGCGAGCAAACAGCGTGCGCGCGTGGATCGCGTACGCGCCCGGCGCCGCGAATGAATTCGGTGTTCGCTCCTCGCTCGACCGCTGGCCGAATCCGCTTCGGTCGGGCTCAGGCTGCGACTTCGGCGAGCTCGGCGATCGTCCGCAGCGCCGGGCCGCTCGAGCGCTCGCGCTCCGCCTGCACGACCTCGAGGAGCTCGTCCTTCGTGACGACGCCGAGCTCGAGCAGCGCGCGCATGTAGCCGTCGACGTAGCCGTGAGCCCGGGCGAGCCGGCCGTAGGCCTCACCGCGCTCCTTCGCCATGAAGACGTCGGAGAGCATGGCCCGCAGCCCCGAGATCACTTCCGCCTTGTCTTTCATCGCGCGCCTCCCGCGGCTCCTCGGAGACCAACTGCCTCCGCACCGCCGACCGTGGGTAAAAGATCGACGGGCGCCGGGCCAAGTTTTCCACCGGTCAGCGAATCGTCCAGCGAAAGCAAGTCTGCATGTCCGTGCGTGGAAATCCGGCGAGAATAGTGGTCTCGGAGCAAGCGTTCGGCTAGACGATAGCGTCGCTTCATCCCCATCATGGCAGAGCCGAACAACACGACGGACAACACCGCGGACGCCGCGGCCCCGGCGAAGACATCTTCGACGAACCTGCCAGCTGCGGCGCCGACGGACGCAACGGCACCCATCGCCATCGAGCCTGACGCGATCGTCGAGACGACGAAGGAAGAAGCGGTAGCGGCCCCGGCGTTCGAGTCCGCTCGCGCGGCGCTCGAGGACGATCAGGTTCGTCCGAAGAGCGCACCCTCGCTCGCGGAGATCGCGACGAAGGCGAACGAGGAGCTCGAGGCGCGCATCATCGCGCAGGCGAAAGACGCGGGCGTTCGAGACGCCGCTCGGAAGAGCAGCGCGAAGATCGCTTCTGCGGCTCCGTCCGCGAGCGCGACGCCTGTCGACGCGCGCCCGCTCGCTGCGTACGAGCTGCTCGCGCGGTCCGCGAGGCTCGCGGATCTCGTCGCGCTCACCAGCCGTATCGTCACCGATGCTGCCCGCGCGCGCGCCGCCGACTGGGCGTTCACCACGAAGGTCACCGCTGCCGCCGACGAAGCGAAGCTCGCGCGCGACGACGCCGACACGCGCTTCGGTAACGTGCTCGACGTGCTCTCGACGGGCGGTGAAGGCGCTGCGGAACGCGCGCTCGCATCCGCGCTCTGGGCGCATGCCGTCGCGGAGTCTCCGCGCTCGCGCGCCGAGGACGAAGATCGTCTCGCGGGCGACATCCTCTGGCTCGCGACGCACACCGCGTTCGATGCGACGCCGCTGCTCGATCGCGCGCTCGGCGAGGACGCGGCGGAGCTCTGGACGGCGATTGCCGATCGCGTGCGTCGCATCGAGCGGAGCAAGGGCGGAGCGCTCGGCCGCGGTGAGGCCGTCGTCGGGTGTGCGGCGCTCGCCGCGTCCGGCGCCGACAAGGCGAAGGCGCTGTGCGTCGAGCTCGCGAGCGAGCTGAAGGACCCGGTGCTTCTCCGCGTGCTCGCGACGGGCGAGAGCGCGACGCCGGAAGAAGTCCGCGTCGAAGGAGAGCTCGTACCCGCGCCGCGCGGACCGGTCGCCACGACGGTCCTCGCTTTCACCGGGATCCTCTTCGCGGTCCATGCCGTGCGCCTCGTCGCGAAGCTCGCCCTCGCCTACCGGCGCCCCGCCGAGGTCTCGCTGAGCGAATCCGGCGTGCGCGTGAAGACGCGAACGGAGATGCTCGGCCGGACGCTCCGCGAGCGGGAGCACGTGATCCTGAAGGCCGGCCTCGTCCGCGTCGTCCGCGAGGTCCGCTTCCCGCGAGCGTCGTTCTACGCCGGGCTCCTCGCCCTCGCGCTCGGGAGCTACATCGGTGTTCGCGCGTTCGTCGATGGCGTCCGCGCGGCCTCGCCGTCGCTCCTCGTCGTGGGCCTCCTCGTCGTCGCGCTCGGCATCGGCGCGGATTTCGTGCTCGGGACGCTCCTACCCGGAGCGCGAGGACGATGCCGTCTGACGTTCGTGCCCCGGACGGGCGCGGTCCTCTCGGTTGGCGACGTCGATGTCCGGCGCGCGGACGACGCGCTCGCGCGGTCGCTCGCGCGGCGCTGATCTCCGCCGCTCGTGAACGGCTCCGGCGGTGATCGCGTCGACGACATCGGCGTGACGGCCTACGACCGCCCCTGACGCGCGTCGGCTCAGGGCTGGCCGACGATCCGCTCGCCGACGACGGCGTCGAGCTTACCCGCGGTCGCGCGGGCCTCGACACGGATCGATCGCGGCGCATTCCCGGCACACGCACGCACGCCGGCCGAGAGCTGCCCATGTGAACGATCGAGCTCGTCGCCGGTCACGGCGTCGAACATGCGCACCTCGAGCCCGGTCCCCTCGCCTTGCACGCCGACGGCGAGCTGGAGGCACTGCCCCGGGGCGATGTTTGCATCGTGCATGTACCGCTTGGCCGGGTCGAGGACGGCGTGGCGGACGGCGCCTGGCTTGCCTTCGTGGGGGGACGCAGCTGGGCCCGCCGAACGCGCGAGCATGCGGCTCGCCGCGAGCGGGTGCGTCGCGAACGCCGGATCCTTCCACTTCTCCGGATGCACGAGCATCGCGAACGGGCCTGGACGTCCGCGTGTGCCGAGATCGATGCGCGCCTTGCCTTTGCTGCAGGCGAAGAGGACTGCGCCGTCGGCGCCGTCACCGCTCGCGAGGAGCGAGCCGGAGTCGTCCCAGATGGAAGCCTCGACCAGCGCGAGCGGAGCGCCGGCGACGACGTCGACGCGAGCACACGGGCTGCCGCCGAGATCGATCGGCATCGTCGTTCGGCGACCGAGCTGGAGCTGTCCCGTCTGCGTCGCGATCGCGGCGCCGTAGCCCGCCTTCGCGAGGGCGCGCTCGCGTGAAGCGCGCGTCGTCTCGAGCGGCTGACCCGATGCGACCCACGCGACGTCCGGGCGGGTCAACATCTCTCGTGCGCGCTCGCCTTTCGCCTTCGCGATGACGACGGCGACCAGGCCGCGACCGACGTGGGGCCGGACCTGCAGTGATCCGGCGACGGAGATCTGCGAGCACACCGTGACCGAGCGCACAGCCGAGGTGTCCTTCGCGCGTGCGACGAACCGTCCTTCGGCGTCGAGGACGTCCACGTCGAGGACGGCGACGTCGTCGTCGGGCACGACGACCGCATCGACGCAGCTTCCCTCTTCGATCGAGAGCCCGACCGACGACGGCGCGCGCGAGTCCACCGCGACGGCGACGCGGCGCTGCTCCTCCCATGCCCCGCCGATCGCCGCGCGGTGCGTGCGGACATGTTCGTCGAGCCCTGGCCACGTCTCCGGCGACTTCGGCGTAGCTCCGTGGGCATTCACCGCACGGCCGACGAGATCGGCACGGTCGCGCGGGACGAGCTGCGCGGCGATTACGCAGAGCCCTTCGCCCGCGGCGGCATGCGCCGCGACGTAGACACGATCGGGATGTGGCGGACAGACGAGGATCGTCGGCTTCGGATCGGGCCCCTCGTCCACCGCGATGGGGTTTCCTTCTTCGGCGAACGCAGCGAGATCGATGTCCTCGAGCGATGCGGACGACCGCGCGTACGCGAGCAGGCATGCGTCTTTCGGGACCTCGACGAACGCGCCGACTCGCTCGCCTTCGGACATCGGGCTCGACGATACGATCGCGAGCGGACCGGCCCCGAGCTGCGATGCGCGCGCGGGGATGTCACCGAGCAGAGGTCGCGCTTCGAGCGGACCGACGACGATACGCGGCGCATGGGCCGCGCTGCTCGGCGGGATCGTCGGTGGGACTGGTGCGCGTGCGGCACAGCTCGCGAGCGCCACGGCGAGCAGCGCCGCCGATCCGAGACCGGCCGACGACCTCATCGCCCCGCCTCCCAGACGCTGCTCTTCACGCGGAAGAGCGCGAGCCCCCAGCTCACGCCGGTGCCGCGTGCGAGGACCTCGAGCCGCGCCGACTCGTGAGCGCGGACGCAGAACGCCGACAACGCAGCCTCCTCGGTGGCGCCGCGTTCGTCCGTCGACTCGTGTGCGCCGACGAGCGCGCGCAGCTGGAGCTGGCGCGCATGCCCGCGCGTCACGCCGACGACCGCGACGTAACAGCCGCCTGTCTCGACCGAGAGCGGAATCGGAGTCGTCCCGCTCGATCCCTGCGCGAGGTAGACCGGATCGTCGGCGGGCACCGCGATGTGTCGGAGGAACATCACGCGCGCCATCTTGCTCCGCGCGACAGGCCCCCAGATCGGCGGCAGGCGCGCCGGGAGCGGCCAGCTCCCGCGCGTCACGACCACGTCGGACCGCGGAGGTGATCCGCCGTAGACGAGCGACACTCGCGTCGTGCTCCCGACGCACGTCTCGACGCGAGCGTCCGGCGCCTCGGTGCGATCGCGCGCGAGCAGCTGCTCGCCGTCGCGGAGCTCGGCATCGACGTCGAGGCGGAACCTGCGCCCGCGGCTCTCGCGCGCGATCTCGCGACCGAAGACCTCGATGCGATGACAGCCCTCCTCGAGGTCGATGTCCTCTTCGCCGGAGCCGTCGTCGCCCGAGCGCGCGCGCATGCGGTCACGCACGATCGCGCCGTCGCGGCGGGCGCGGACCTCGGCGGTCTCCGCGCGCTTGTCCTGCGGGACGAGCGGCGGGAGCGAGCCCGCTTCCGGCGGCGGAGGGAGGGCGCCGCCCGTTCGCTCCGGGATCACGGACCCGAGCGCCGGGAGCGGCCGATCGGAGCGGCCGACCACGACCTCGACCGCGCCTCGCCCGCCTTCCGCGGTGATCACGACATGGCGGATGGGCGGGCGGGAGCGATCGCAGCGCCGGAGCTCGAGCACGCCCGCGGTGCTCGAAGCGCGCGAGTGTGGCTCCGGCGGGAGCAACGGGTCCACGGGCGCATCCGAGAGCCGCGCGCGAAAGCTGAGCCCGCGTGCACCGATGACCGCGATCTGCGTGCACTCGCTCGCTTGATCGTCGGCCTGCGCCGGTATCGGCACGACGATCGTCTCGTCGTCGAACACGAACCGCGTCGGCACGGGCACGGTGCGCGCGCCCTCGACCTTCCATTGCTCCTGCACGCGTGCGGCGACGCTGCGAGCATCTGCGTGTGCAGGCCCGGGCTTGAACGCCGCACCGGCGAGCAGAGCCACGGCGAAGAAGCGTCGGCTTCGGTTCCTTCTCATTGAAGAGCCGGAGAAAACGCTATCACGCCGGACGCGATCGCCCCGAAAAGGAGAGCGAGCTCGCGCTCTCGCCTCGGCCGCTCCGTTCAGACGATCGTGAAGCTGCTCTCGACGAAGCTGCGGCGCTCGAAGTCCCAGACGAAGAGCTTGCGATCGTCGACGACGCCTCCGCGCACCGACGTGACGAGGTACGCGAGGTCGTACGTCGGTGCGTCGCCGCCCATCGTCGCAGCGGCCGCGTCCGTCTCGGAGAAGTACGCGCCCGCATCGAGATGCGAATGGTAGAGCACCTTCACCGGGCGACCGTTCGTCTCCCCCGCCCGCACGGCGCGCTCGAACTTGAGCGGATCGATGTCGAAGTACATCCGTCCGGTCCGCGGATACGTCTCCGGGTCGAGCTTGTGGAGCTTGTTCGCCCGGTTCTCCATCGGAACGATCTCGTCGACGAAGAGCGGATCGGACTCCGGCCCGAGCAGAAGCCCGCAGCTCTCCTCGTCGCGAGCGAACGCCGCGCGAGCCTCCTCGTCGATGCGCTCGATGACGGCGGGCGTGACACGGAGCCCACCGTTGATCCAGGGATGGTTCATCTCAGTCCTCTGTCGTCAGTGCTCGGTCCTCGGGTCACCACACGTACTTCTTTTCCCAGCGGAGCGGCGAGAAGTAGCGATCGCCGCGGTCGGCGACGATGGCGACGACGCAGCCAGGTTTGCCTTCGGCTTGCAGCTTCTCGGCGATTCGGACGGCGGCGTAGAGGTTCGCCCCCGACGAGTGCCCGACGTGCAGCCCTTCCTCCCGCGCGAGGCGATCGGCCATGTCCCAGCCCTGCTCCGTCGAGACGGGGAAGATCTCGTCGTGGACCTTCGCGTCGTAGATCGGCGGGACGATGCTCGAGGCCATGTGCTTCAGCCCTTCGAGCCCGTGAAGCGGCGAGTCCGGCTCCACCGCGACACAGCGAATCGGCCGATGATGCTCCTTCAGCCGGCGCGCCGTCCCCATCATCGTGCCGCTCGTTCCGAGACCGGCGACGAAGTGCGTGATGCGGTCGCCGACGTCGCGGAGGATCTCGGGTCCGGTCCCGAGGTAATGCGCGAGCGGGTTCGACGGGTTCGCGTACTGATCCGGGTAGAAGTACCTGTCTGGGTCCTCCTCGACGATCTTCTTCGCGAGGCGGATCGCACCGTCCGAGCCCTCGAGCGGGTCGGAGAAGATGATCTCGGTACCGAACGCCTTCGCGATGTCCTTGCGCGGCTTCGAGACGTTCGACGGCATCACGAGCCGGATCTCGATGCCGAGCGCCGCGCCGAAGAGCGAATAGGCGACGCCCGTGTTCCCGCTCGTCGAGTCGATGAGGATCTTGTCCTTCGTGAGTCGACCGTCCTTCCGCGCGTCGAGGATCATCCGGAGCGCGGCGCGATCCTTGACGCTGCCTCCCGGGTTCTCGAACTCGAGCTTCGCGTAGACGGGGACGTCCGGCGCGTTCTTCGTGACGTTGCGGAGGCGGAGAAGCGGCGTGTCGCCGACCGCTTCGATCACCGACTCGATCCGGCGCGCTCGGAGCCAGCCGCTCATGTGCCCTCCCCGAGCGCGATGCGGATCGCCGCAAGCGCTCGGAGTGCGCCCTCGGCGACCTCGCGCGCAGCGGTGTGACGAAACCCGAGCGCGTCGACGTTTGCAGCCGCGTCGACGCGCTCCGGAGCGACCGTGGGCGCCGGCTCGGTCATGCCCGACTCGGACATGCCCGACGCGAGCGCGTATCGTTCCTCGATCGCCCGGACGAAGCCCTGCGAACGGATTACGACCGTCGCGGCGCAGAGCTTCGCCTGTCCGCTCGCCCCGATATCGGCGAGACGCGTTTGCCGCTCGTAGCGGCGGCTGCGCGGATCCCGTAGGTCCGTCGTCATCCGCCTGCGATCGCGGGGATGATGCTGATCGCATCGCCCGCCTTGAGCTCGGTGGCGAGCCCGCCCGTGAAGCGAACGTCCTCCTCGCCGACGTAGATGTTGATGAAGCGTCGAACGCCCTTCTCGTCGAGGAGGCGGTCCTTCAGGCCGGGGTGACGCTTGTCGAGATCCGCGATCACGTCTCCGACGGTGCCGCCGGTGGCCTTCACCTCGTCCGCGCCTCCGGTCAACGTCCTCAGCGCAGCGGGGATTCTCACGATCGTCTCCATGACTTCTCCTTTTCCAGTCCTTGTCTTCTAAGTCGCGTTTCGTTCGAATCAGGGTCTCGAGCAGACGCCTTCGACGTACCGCTTGGGTTCGATGTCGTGGATGCGCCTTGCGTCGCCGCAGAGGGAGCAGCTCTTCCGCGCCTGGATGCGGCGTCGTCGCGCCGAGAGCGTCTTGCCGTCGAAGGTGAAGAGCTCACCGAAGACGTCCTCGCCGGCGAGGACCGAGAGCGCGAGGTCCGCCTGCGCGGCGGCGACGAGACCGACCATCGGGCCGACGACGCCGGCCTCGGCGCAGTTGGGCGCGTCCTCGAGCGGCACGTCCTCGAAGAGGCAGCGGTAACACGGCGCCCCGGCCGGGCCGACCGCGAGCGCCGTCCCATGCCATCGAACGGCGGCCGCGTGGACGATCGGCTTCTTCGCGATCGCGCATGCATCCGCAGCGAGGAACTTGGTCGCGAAGTTGTCGCTCCCCTCGACGACGAGATCGTAGTCGCCCACCAGCGAAACGGCGTTCGTCGGAAGGAGGCGCGTCTCGTGGACCTCGACCTGCACCGACGGCGCGATCGCCCGAAGGCGCGCCGCCGCCGCGGGCGCCTTCGGCCGGCCCACGTCGTCCGCCTCGAACAGGATCTGCCGGTGCAGGTTCGAGACGTCGACGAGGTCGTCGTCTGCGAGCCCGAGCGTCCCCACGCCCGCGCGCGCAAGCGCGATCGCCGCCGGACAGCCGAGGCCTCCGACGCCGATGACGAGCACCCGCATGCGCGTCCAGGGTGCGGCCGTCATGTGACCCCGGCGAGGTGCGGGAAATACTCTTCGAGGCTGAAGTAGCGCTCGCCGGTGTCGCAGAGCACGGTGAGGACGTTCTTCGTCGGATCGCCGAGCTCCGTCGCGACGTCGAGCGCGGCCTTCATCGCGGCACCCGAGCTGATGCCGACGAGCAGGCCCTCACGCTTCGCAAGTCGCGTCTTCGTCGTCCAGGCGTCGTCGTCCGTGACGGTGCGGACCTCCGAGACGACCGACGCGTCGTAGTTCTTCGGCACGAAGCCGGCCGCGAGGCCCTGGATCTTCGTCGGGCCGCGCTCGCCGCGCGAGATCGTCGCGCAGGCCTCGGGCTCGACGGCGACGATGCGCACGCCTGGGTGCACCTTCTTCAGCTCGCGCCCGACGCCGCTCACCGTGCCCCCCGTCCCGACCGTCGCGACGAAGGCGTCGATCGAAAGCCCGTCCATCGCCTGCACGATCTCGAACGACGTCGTCCGCGCATGGACCGAGGGATTCGCCGCGTTCTCGAATTGCTGGGGCATGAAGGCGCCCGGCGTCCGCGCGGCGATCTCGCGCGCCTTCGCGATGGCGCCCTCCATCTGCGCCTCCGCGGGCGTGAGCACGATCTCAGCGCCGTACGCCTGCAGGAGCTGCCGCCGCTCGAGGCTCATGCTCTCCGGCATCGTGAGGATGAGCCGGTAACCCTTCACCGCGCAGACGACCGCGAGCCCGATGCCGGTGTTGCCGCTCGTCGGCTCGATCACCGGGCCGGGCGGGACGAGCAGGCCTCGCGCCTCGGCGTCCTCGATCATCGCCGAGCAGACGCGGTCTTTCACGCTCCCGCCCGGGTTCAGGTTCTCCATCTTCGCCCAGATCGCCGCGCGCGGCGCATCACCGGCCCAATCCGCGCGGACGCGGACGAGGGGCGTGTGGCCGACCAGATCGAGCACCGACTGGGCGATCATCGAGCCTCCTCAGATGACATAGGGGTTGCCCTTCTGCCCGAGCGCAGCCCGCCGGGCGACGAGCGCGCGTTCGCCTCGCGCGCAGAGGTCCTCGAGCGTGATCCCGTCGAAGCACTGCTCGACCGACCGAGACAGGTCCGCGAGCACCGCCTCGGTGACGTCGCGGACGTCGCTCGTCTTCCTGCGTGCGGCCGCCGATCCGCCGAGGACGACAGGGCCTTCGACGGCGCGGAGCACGTCGCCGAGCTTCACCTCGTCGGGCTCGCGCGCGAGGATGAAGCCGCCGCGCGGCCCGCGCTTCGACTCGACCAGTCCGCCGCGCTTGAGGAGCTGGAATATCTGCTCGAGGAACCGTAGCGGGATGCGCTGCCGGGCAGCCACGTCACGGACCTGCACCGGCGCATCGGTGTGGAGCGCCAGGTCGAAGACGGCCTTGAGCGCGTACCTGCCGCGATTCGACAGCCGGAGCACGCGCACAATCTAATTGTCGCATCGGGAAACTCAAGTATCTCTTCCGGGCCCGTCTTTCCCCGTCTCATGTGCTGGCCGAGCTGCGCCGCACGCGCCGGCGCGCCGACACGCCGCGCGGAGGGGCTCGACGAAACCGACGACCCATGACGACAATGCTCGGCATGCCCTCCGTGCCGCCGTCCGACGACGCACGCGCGATTCATGCTGAGCACCCCGCGATCGATCTCCACGCCGACACGCTGATGTGGTCGCGATGGATAGGCTACGACCTCCACAAGGCGCACGAGCCGCCGCTGCCGTTCGCCGCGCTCGGCGGTCACGTCGATCTGCCGCGGATGCGCGAGGGCGGGATGGGCGCGCAGTTCTTCGGCCTCGTATCGCTGCCGCTGTCGGATCGCCCCCGCGGGATGGCGCGGACGGTCCACGAGCAGATCGATGCGCTCGAGCGGCAGATGGCACATCGGCCGGGCGCGCTCCGGCTCGTGCGCACAGCGGCCGAGATCGACACGTGCAAAGCGGACGGCGTCATGAGCGCGCTCCTCGGGATCGAAGGCGCTCACGCGCTCGAAGGGGCGCTCGACAATGTCGCGACCTTCGCGCGCCGGGGCGTCCGGTACATCGGCTTCGTCCATTTCAGCTCGAACGAGGCGGGATATCCGGCGTACGGGCGCGGACGAAGCGACAGCGACGGCCTCACGCCTTGGGGCTACGAGCTCGTCGAGCGGTGCGAGGCCGAGGGAGTGCTCGTCGATCTCGCGCACATCAACAAGCGCGGCTTCCTCGATGCGTGCAGCGTCGCGAAGGTGCCGCCGATCGTCAGCCATACCGGCGTGCTCGGTGCGTTCGACCACTGGCGCAACATCGACGACGAGCAGCTGCGGGCGGTCGCCGACAAGGGCGGCGTCGTCGGCGTCATCTTCTGCCCGCGTTACGTCGGTGGCGACGGTCTCGAGCCGGTCGTGCAGCACTTGAAGCACATCATCGACGTCGTCGGCGAAGACGCTCCCGCGCTCGGCAGCGACTGGGACGGCTTCATCGTCCCGACGCAGCCGCTTCGCGATCCACGCGGGCTTCCGCATCTGACCGATGCGCTGCTCGCGGCAGGCCTGTCGAGGAGGACGATCGGGAAGATCCTCCGCGACAACGTCATGCGCGTCCTCGACGAGGCGTGACGCTGCGCAGCTGCGTAGCTGCGCGCGACGCTCTGCGAGCTCGTGCCTTGCTCGAGACGCGCGGGGCCGCCGATCAGGTGACGCTCTCGACCGCGAGCCCGTGACGCTCGAGGCGTGCGCGGATCTTCGAGCGCAGCTCGTCGACGTCGCGACCGTCGAGCTCGACGCGGACGCGGCCGTCGTCGGCGTGTACGGTCACGACCGTCCCGGCATGACGACCCGCGCCGAGCTCGAGCTGCACCGAGCCTCGCCTCCGATCGCCGGCCCACGCGATCCGCCGCACGAGCTGCGGAAGGAGCTCCTCCATCGAGACCCGCGCGCGCGGCGCGAGCTCGGCTTCCTGCACGGCCGGCTGGACGGCGACGGGCTGCGCCGCGCTCGGGAGCTGAGGCGGGCCGAGCTGCGCGGCGTGCCGCGTCGCAGGGTCGAGCGGATCGAACCGCGCCTTCGGCTCGTCGTCCGAAGACGCCTCGACCGCCGGGCGAGCCTTGTTGACGACGTTCGGCTTCGGCTCGGTCGCGGTGGCGTCCATCGGTCGCGGCGCTTGCGCGGGCGGCGTTGCCTTCGGCGGCGCGACCGACAGCCGCGGACGCGAAGGCAAGGGTCCGAGCAGGATGCTCCGGAACGGCCGCGCGGCTCCCGCGCGGAGGGCTGCCGGAACGGCTCGCGGTCCCGGAGTACCGGGGCTAGGAGAAGGAGGCTGGGTCGTGGGCGACGCGCTCGGAACGTTCGAGGTGGACACGTGGGCCGTTCGGCCGCTACTCCGGCGCGGTTGCGTGTTTTCGGGCGACCGCGCGGGTCGCCCTCCCGAGCCAGCGATTAAACGCCGCAGTTCGTTCCCTTGAAGCCGTCCATCCTACACGCTACCGTTCAAAACGGCCCGGGGGGGCCGCCCGCGGTCCCCACCGTGTCCGTTGGCGGATGAGCCGCCCGCGCGAGGAGCCCTCCCGGATTTGTCGATCCCCCTAGGTCCGATTGTACTGGCCGTCCTGGCCGCCGCCATCGGCTCGCTGTTCGCTTCCGCCGACGCCGCGTTGACTGCGCTGCCCGAGGCCCGACTCCAAGCCCTCGTCGAGGCGAAGGATCCCGGCTTCGTCCGCTTCGCGCATGACCGGCTGAGGTTGCTCTCCCGGTGGCTCGTCGCGCGTGTGCTCGCGATCAGCGTCGCGGCCGTCGTCCTCGCCGACGCGTTCGCCACGTCGATCCGGCCGAGCCTCTCCCACCTCCTGGCCATCCTCGTCTCGGTCGTCGTGTACGCGTCGTTCACCGAAGTACTCGGGACGATCGCGCGTCGCCGCCCCGAAGCGGTCGGTCGCTGGGCGCTCCGCTTTTTGAAACCGATCGAGCTCCTGCTCACGCCGCTCGCGGAGCCGCTCGCCGTGCTCGGTCGGTTCGTCGGCCGCAAGGTCCCCGCGGCCGACGCCCGCCTCACGGAGACGGAGGTCGAGTGGATCGTCGCCCAGGGCGAGAAGGCCGGTTCGCTCGAAAAAGAGCCGGCGACGATGATCCGCAACGTGCTCGACTTCAAGAACCTCACCGCGCGTGAGGTCATGGTCCCGCGCCGGCGCATCTCGGCCATCCAGGTGACGATGCCGCTTCCGGACGTGCTCGAGCACGTGATCAAGGACGGCCACTCGCGTTACCCCGTCTTCCGCGAGTCGCTCGACAACGTGATCGGGCTCCTCTACGTGAAGGACCTCTTCGACGTCGTCCGAGAGGGAAAAATGGCGGCGATGAAGCTCGAGGATCTCGTCCGCAAGCCCGTCTTGTTCGTGACCGAGACGCAGGGCGCGCTCAGCGTCCTCCGCGAGATGCGAAGCCGACGGCTGCACCTCGCGATCGTCACGGACGAGTTCGGCGGGACCGGTGGCCTCGCCACGCTCGAGGACATCATCGAGGAGATCGTCGGCGACATCCGCGACGAGTACGACACCGAAGAGGTCGCGCCGATCCAGAAGCTCGCGGAGGGCCGGTACGTGGCCGACGCCGCGATCCCGATCACGGATCTCGAGCTCCACCTCGGGAAGAAGCTGCCGGAGGACGGCGACTTCGAGTCGCTCGGCGGGCTCATCGTCCACCGCGCGGGGCGCGTCCCCGAGGTCGGCGCCACCGTCACGCTCGACGGCTACAAGCTCATCGTGCGCGAGGCCGACGAGACGCGCGTCGTGAAGGTCGAGATCGTCCGGGCGGAGCCGGAGCTCGCGCCGCCCGCCGAGGCGCCGGTCTCGTGAGAGACCGGAAGAGCAACCGGAAGAGCAGTATCCCCGCCCCTCGCCCGAGCCGGCCCGCGCCCGTGCGTGGTGAGGCCGACGTCCGCGCGCGCATCGCCGCCCGCGCGCCATCCGCCGAAC
>JAEXCN010000256.1 GCA_023402175.1 Pseudomonadota bacterium
GCTTGTTGCCGGAGCCCCACGTGCGCGTCGTGAGTCCGTTCGAGCAGCTGACCGCCGACTTCGCCCACGTCGCGAAGCCGTCGACGCGCGCCACGTGGAGCAGGTCGGACTGCTTGCCCTTGCCGGAGATGACGCCGACGATCTTGCCGGACGAATCGAGCACCGCACCTCCGGTGTCGAGCC
The DNA here is from genome assembly GCA_023402175.1 of Pseudomonadota bacterium. Lineage (GTDB taxonomy): Bacteria > Myxococcota_A > Polyangia > Polyangiales > Polyangiaceae > Labilithrix. The sequence continues at coordinate 184 of JAEXCN010000256.1, forward strand.
ACTCGCCCTCTGCCACGTCGAGGAGGTAGTTGAGACGGAAGCCCTCGTCCGCGCCGCTCTTGATCTTCGTGTTCGTTGCGATCGCTTCCTTCGCGCTCGAAGACTCACGGTGGAAGCGGACGCCCTTCGCGCCGTCCTTCGCCTTCGCCGTCGCGATCTGCGGATAGCTATCCAGCTTGATCGCGTCGTCGAGCAGGATGAGGCCGACGTCCGAGTGCTCCGGATGCGAGAGATCGGAGCGGAAGTTCTTCCACGGGGTCGACGCGACCGTCGCCTCGGAGGTCCCTGCGGTGTTGCTCACTTTCCAGTGGCTGGCGCCGACGATGCAGTGACCCGCGGTCAGAACGAGCTTCGGCGCGATGAGCGTTCCGGAGCAGGAGCCGAGGCTCGTCCCGTTCGCCGCGAGAATATCCACGGCGACGCTCGACGCCTGGGTCGTCTTCTTCGAGTCAGTCTCGCGCGCAACCTCGGGGGCGCTACAGGCCGTGATCGCAGCGAAGGCGCTTCCGAGTCCGATGAGCACCATGTGGTGGGTGCGAAGACGAGCGGTCATTTGAATCTGCCTCCAGGGATGAGGGCTGCTCCCGTACCGGCTGAGTCAGATGCATCTTCGAGTCCATGCCGCGGCCGTCCTCCAGCCAGGGCGGCAGATGCCGAATACCCCGGAAATTCGCGTGGTGGGAGAAGGTAGTCATCGCCGTGTACGATCGATTGGATCGCGCTGCCGGAGCCCCTCTCTTGCTGGATCTTGTTTCCCGCGTGCGGGGGGGAGGGCCCACGTCGGACCGCCTTCCCTCGATCCATCAGCGTGGTTGTGCGCTTCTCGATTTTTTCAGGACGAGCGTTCCGCACGACGTCGTCCTTCCTGCGGATCTCTGCTCGCGTGAGTCGCGCTCGAGGCAGACGAAGCGTCGGCATCGTCGTTGCTCGTATACTCGGCAACAATGACTCGCTCCTCGTTCATCCTCGGCCTGATCCTCACGGCGACGACAGTTGCTGCTGCATGCTCGACGGAAGAAGCGACGCGTCGTCCTCGTAAGGGCTCGGTCCGCAAGCAGACGGATCCCGAGACGGGCGCGGAGCTCCCCGACTTCAACGATCCGCGCACGAAGGAGAAAGAGGGCGTGCCCGACGCGCTCGAAGGGCTGGCGCGCGGACAGGCTCAGAACGACGCGCTCTGCGCACGCGCGGGCGACATGGTCGACTCGAACCCCAACTTCAACGCGGTGACGAACGCGATCTGCAAGGAGAAGCGCTCGATCAACAGCCTCGCCGATCTCCAGCGCGCCCTCGGCCTCGAGTTCAAGCAAACCGATCGTCAGGGCACGAACGGGTCGAACAACAACCCCGCTTTCGCACTCCTCGCTCACTCGAGCTCGCTCGTCGCGCGCGACGTGTCCGCGATCAACCCGCGTGCGTTCATCTTCTCTCCGCCCCCGGGACAGCCGACGCGCATCCCCGGGTTCGTCGTCATGACGTTTGCGCGCGGCGAGACGTTCGTCGAAGTCGCCGCCGAGCAGGGCCGGACGCCTAACGGACAGACCGGGAAGATCTCGTTCTACCTGTTCAAGTTCGATACGGCGTGCGAGCTCGCCCAGAACTGCACGAACGCCGATCTGTTCACGCCCGCGGTCGAGAAGGACTGGAAGGGCTTCAGCGTCTACGACGACGAGGATCTCAAGAACACGCTCCTCGACTGCCGGCATTGCCACCAGCCGGATGGCCCGGGCACGAAGATGATGCTGCGGATGCAGGAGCTCGAGGACCCGTGGACGCACTGGTTCCGGAGCGATCGTCCGGGCGGCATCGCGCTCCTCCAGGACTTCTTCCGCGCGCACGGGGATCAGGAGGACTACGGCGGGATCCCTGCTGCTCTCATCCAGAAGTCCGACGGCCGCGCGCTCGAGGACCTCGTGAAGGGCCAGGGCTTCCAGAACCAACCGAACTTCTTCAACTCGCGCGAGATCGAGAACGAGATCAAAGCGTCGTCGTCGCTCCAGCCGGAGATCAACACGCCGCAGGGCAAGAGCGCGACGTGGGACGCCCTCTTCGCGCGCTCGTTCGCGGGTCAGGCGATCCCGGTCCCGTACCACGACGTGAAGGTCACCGATCCCGACAAGCTCCAGTTCGCGACCGACGAGTACAAGAAGTTCATGACGGGACAGTCGACGGAGCTGCCGGACATCCGGCGCGTCTTCCTCGACGACGCGCTCGAGGCGATGACGTTCCTGCCGAAGTCCGGCGCGACGGGCAAGGAGATCCTCGTCCAGACCTGCGCGCAGTGCCACAACCCGAAGCTCGATCAGACGATCAGTCGCGCGAAGTTCGACGTCACGCGGCTCGACTCGATGACGCGCGCGGAGAAGGACGGGGCGATCGCGCGGCTCAAGATGGGCTCGGCGAACCGCCTCCGGATGCCTCCCGTCACGATGCGCTCGCTCCCGGACGACGCGCGCGAAGCGGCGATCGCGTATCTCTCTCAATGAACCGCGAGTCGCCACGGGCGCCAAGAATGCGCGAACCGCCAAGTCGCCACGGGCGCCAAGAATGGGCGAACCGCCAAGTCGCCACGACGCCAAGAAGATTTGTTGGAGAGTTCTGCGGACGTCTTCTCGGACTGCACGACGCCGCAGAGCGAAAGGCAACCCCCGAAGACATGCTTGGCGGCCTTGGCGTCTTGGCGGTTGATCTGCCTTGGCGGCCTTGGCGTCTTGGCGGTTGATCTCTTTTTGGCGGCCCTGGCGACTCGAGCACGACCTGATTCTCCGCCGAAGCCTGGAGCCCGCAGCCTCCCTCAAATGCTATGACCGGGGACCATGCCCGGCTGGCTCTCCGAGCTCCTTCCGATCGTCGCGCTCCTCGGGTTGATCGCCGTCATCGTCGGACGCCTTCCGCGCGTCGACCTCGGTCACTCGCCCGCGTTCCTGCGCCGTCGGTTCGCGAACTGGTTCCCCGTCGGGCTGACGTACGCGTTCCTCTACATGGCGCGCTACAACCTGCGCGTCTGCACGAACATCGTCTTCGACAAGGCGCAGTTCTCGGACATCTACTTCTGGGGGACGCTCACCTACGGCTTCGCGTTCATCCTGAACGGCCCGCTGACCGACAGGCTCGGAGGCAAGAAGACGATCGTCATCTCGGCGATCGGTTCGCTCCTCGCGAACTGCGCGATGGGCTTCGTCATCATGCGCGCGATGCACGACGGCATCGTGCCGAAGGAGGCGAGGGCAGGGCTCGTACCGGTCCTGAGCTTCCTTTACGCGGTCAACATGTACTTCCAGAGCTTCGGCGCGGTCGCCATCGTGAAGGTGAACGCGGCGTGGTTCCACCTGCGCGAGCGCGGGACGTTCGGAGGCATCTTCGGGATCCTCATCTCGCTCGGCCTCTACTTCGCGTTCGACTGGTGCAAGTTCATCGCCGAGAAGGCGAGCATCCCCTGGGTGTTCTTCGTCCCGGCGGCGATCCTCGCGATCTTCACTGTGCTCGACCTCGTGTTCGTCCGGGACACGCCAGGTGAGGCGGGTCACAAGGACTTCGATCTCGGCGACGCGTCCTCGGGAGACGACGGACCGCGCCTTCCGCTTTCGGTCGTCGCGCTGAAGATGCTGAAGAGCCCCGCGATCCTCATCATCGCGGCGATCGAGTTCTGCAGCGGCTACCTCCGCAACGCGATCCTCCAGTACTACCAGACGTTCGCCGAGGAGACGCATCGCGCGGCCTCGCCGACCATGAAGAAGGAAGCGGCCAAGCTCGGCGCCGATGCGCTTGCAGCGCTCCCGCAGGAGATCGTCCACGATCACTGGGGCATGCTGAACTGCATGGCCGGCATCACCGGCGGCGTCGTCGCCGGGCTCATCTCCGATCGCGTCTTCGGCTCGCGTCGCGGCCCGGTCGCGGCGGTTCTGTACGCGGTCATGTTCGTGGGTGCCATCCTCATGTTCCCGGCGCTCCCCACCCGCGCGATGGGCTGGGTCGTCCTCGCGATGACGCTCGCGATCATCGGCGTGCACGGGATGCTCTCGGGCACCGCGAGCATGGACTTCGGCGGGAAGAAGAACGTCGGCGTCGTCGTCGGCATCATCGACGGCTGCGTGTACCTCGGTACCGCCGTCGAGGCGCTCGTCCTCGGGCGCGTGCTCCCGACGAAGGAAGCCCAGGGCGATGCGCACAACTGGTGGACGTGGCCGGCGGTGATGATTCCGGCGGCGATCATCGGGCTCGCTCTCTCGACGCGCGTCTGGAACGCACGGCCGAAGGCCGCTTCGGGACACTGAAGACGGTCTTCGGTCTCGGTTCTCGGTGTTCGCTCTCGGTCCTCGGTCCTCAGTCCTCAGTCTGGGCACGCACCGGCGCGTCGGCACTCGGCCATGTCCTCCGGGCTGAACTCGATCGTTTGCCGATCGGGATCCATCACGCCCTGCTTCACGTGCCCGAGGCCGAGCGCGTGTCCGAGCTCGTGGAGCGCGACGGCGTAGACTTGGTCGTCCGGCGTGGCCGGGTTGATCCGGATGAGGCGCCGTTTGCGCTGCGCGTAGCCCAGACGGTCGAGCGTCACCTTCGCAGGCAGGATCAGCCAATCGCCTTCGCCTTCGGGCGCGAACGTGACCTCACGGATCGTGAACGCGTTCCAGGTGGCAGCAGCGCGACGAATCTCGGATGCTTGTTGTTCCGTGAACACTGCATCGATCTCGCAGTCGACCTCGCCTGCACCGCAGGAGACGAGACACAGCGACGCGACTGCCGTCACGAACCTGCATGCGATTACCAGCTTGTTCATGGGAAGCCCCGTGCGGCATCCACCAGCCTCGACGCCCAGTCGCGAGGACGATGGGTGGAGCTCCGCGCGGCGAGGCTTTTTCACGTCGTGTTCCGAGCGAATCGGGCGCACCTCTCGCGCGATTGCGCGGAGTTCGGACGGCAGCTCGAGCACGAGTCGCGCGCGCGTTCGCCTCGCGAGATCACCTTCGCCACGAGGGCGTTCAGCTAGCGCGCGAGCTCGCGTGCGACCGCGTCGAGCAGGGTCGCTTCTTCGTTCGACACCGGCGGATCGAGATCGAGGTCCTCGATGGGCATCGCGACACGCCGAGCGCCCGCGAGATGAACGCGCAACCAGACGTGATCGATCGACGCGAAGCGCTCGTTCGCGCCGACGACGAGCGCAATGAGATCGGGACCGACCGCCCGCCGCGGGGACGGGCGCACCTCGAGGATCGAGCCGCTCGTGAGTGTGGCGGTGAGCCCTGCGACGAGGTGATCGGCCGGATCGGCGAACGAGCTCGGGGCACCGGGCGCGCCGCGCGCGAGCCAGTCGCCGACGGCGTCGTCGGTCGCGGCGACACCGAGGGTGAGGCCTTCGCCTGCGAGCGCGCGCTCGATCGAAGCGAGCGTCGCGGCCCCGGGAACGCGGACGAGCAGGCTCTGGCGATCGATCTCGAAGCTCACGGGCTCACCTGCTTCGGGTGGGCATCGTCGACGTAGGGCGTCGGCGAGTCCGGCATGAGATTGCCCGGGTTGAGGATGCCCTTCGGGTCGAACGCGCGCATCAGCGCCTTGACCGTGTCGATCCCCGTGGTGCCGAGCTCGCTCGACAGGCGCGGCGCCTTCGAGCGCCCTGCGCCGTGATGATGCGCGAGCGTGCCTCCCGCCTCGACCGCAGCCGCGAGCGCCGCGCGCCACGTGCGGTCGTACGTCGTCTCGCAGCGCGCGTCCCAACCTTCGCGCCCGGGCTCCGCGGGCCCGGCGGTCCCTGCGAACGAGAAGTAGATGCAGCAGCCGTCCGGGTACGCGTGACTCAGATGCGCCATCACGAAGACGTGCTCACCGAGCGCGCGCCTCACGCCGTCGTAGAGCGCGCGGAGCTTCGACCACGGCGCCGCGACCTCCATCGTGTCCGAGAAGAGGCCGGCCGCGAACACCGGCGCCTGCCGGTAGCTGACCGAGTAGCGATGGAGCAGCCACTTCTGCGCGGGGCCTTCACCTTCGTAGCGCGCCTCCATCCGCTCGAGCATCGCGCGCGCGCGCTCGAGGTCCTTGCTCGGCTCGTCGCCTTCGCCCTCGAAGATGACGATGAGGAGCGAGCCGCCGAGCATTGCGCTGCCGAACGAGCCTTCGAGCAGCTCGTTGATCACACCCGGGCGACGAAGCAGCTTCCGGAGCGCCGCCGCGCCGAGGCCGGGTGTTCCGCCGGAGTCGGCGCCGCCTTTCTTCACCGCACCGCGCCGCGCCAGCATCGCGTCGAATGGATCGTAGAGACGCGCCACGGCCGGACGAAGACCCGCCTGGAACATCGCCCGCATCGCCTCCCAGCCGTGTTCCGTCGTCGGGAACGAGAACGCGGCGAACGCGCGCACCTTGGGCTTCGGATGCAGGCGCAGCTTCACGCTCGTGACGACGGCGAGCGTCCCTTCGCTCCCGACCACGAGCGGGATCAGGTTCGGGCCGCTCGTGCGGTGACGGAGCGTGACGATCTCGCCGGTGCCCGTCACGCATTCGAGCGCGAGCACCATGTCCTCGATCTTGCCGTACTTGCCCGAGCACTGGCCGGCGCTCCTCGCGGCGACCCAGCCGCCCACGGTGCTGCATAGGATCGACGAAGGAAAGTGGCCGAGCGTGAAGCCGCGCCGGTTCAGGTCTTCTTCGAGCGGCAGGCCCATGTGGCCCGCCTCGACGTCGAGCGTGCGCGCGCGCGCGTCGAGCTCGCGCCAGCGCGCCATGCGCTTCAGGTCCAGCACGATCATCCGCTCGCTGGGAAGGACGCCTGCGCAGACGCCGCTTCCGGCGCCGAACGGGACGACGGGAGTCCCGGTGTCGTGCGCCCAGCGGACGATCCGCGATACCTCTTCGGTGGACTCGGGCCAGACGATCCCCGCGGGCGGATGCTCCGCGACGTTCCCTGCGCGCACCGCGAGGTGATGTCGCGGCCAGAGGTCACGCGCGTATGCCACGCGATCGGCCGCATCGCTGCTCGAGCGAACGCCTGGCAACGCACGGGTGAGCTCCGCGAGGGGCATGTGATGCCACTATATCGCCTGAAGGCCGGGGCCTGGAGCCTGATCCAAGCTTGCGTTTCGCGTGCCGGGCGCGCTACTTCCCCGCACCATGTCCACGCTGCTCGAAGCTCTCTCGAAAGGCCCGCTCGTCGTCGACGGCGCAATGGGCTCGCAGCTCTTCGAGCGAGGCATCCTCCACAACGCCTGCCTCGAGGAGCTCTGCGTCTCGAAGCCGGAGGTCATCCTCAAGGTCCACGAGGACTACGTCCGCGCAGGCGCGCAGGTGCTCGAGACCAACACGTTCGGCGCGAACGCGATGCGCCTCGAGAAGTACGGGCTCTCGACCAAGGTGAAGGAGCTCAACGAGGCAGCGGTGAAGGTCGCGCGCGAAGCCGCGGGCGCGAAGGCGTTCGTCGTCGGCGCGATCGGTCCGTCGGGATACTTTCTCGGCGAGGCGCTTCCGGATGACGTCGCGAAGGTCCGCGGCGCGCTCGAGGAGCAAGCGCGTGTCCTCGTCGGCTCCGGTGTCGATGGCATCCTCGTCGAGACGTTCCGTCAGACGAACGAGCTGAGGATCGCGATCGAGAGCGCCGTTGCCGCGGCCGGGGGCAAGATCCCGGTCATCGCGTCGGCGTCCGTCGACGAGCGCAGCCGCATGGCCGACGGCACCAGCTCCGCCGAGATCGCGCGCCTGATGCGCGAGTGGGGCGCGAGCGTCATCGGGGTGAACTGCTGCGACGGACCGATGAACGTCCTCGAGGCGATCACGCCGATGCTCGAGCTCGGGATGCCGGTCTGGGCCGTTCCGAACGCGGGCCTCCCGCGGCGCGTCGACGAGCGGCTCGTCTACGTGTCGACCTCCGAGTACTTCGGCGTCTACGCGCGCCGGATGTTCAAGCTCGGCGTGAAGCTCGTCGGAGGATGTTGCGGCACGACCCCGGACCACGTCCGGCGGATCGCGGCTGCCGCGCGGATGGCCGGCGCCGCCGAGCGTGGCGCGACGGCCACGTCCGGCGACTCGGACGCCGTGATCCGCGCGAACGAGTCGTTCGAGGCCTGGTCCGCGGATCCGCCCGATGCGGTGGGGAAGGCGAAGTGCGAGCCATTCGCAGCGCGGAGCGACCTCGCCGCGAAGATCGCGCGCGGGCAGTTCGTCGTCTCCGTCGAGGTGAACCCGCCGGTCGGTCTCGACCTCTCGAAGGCGCTCGGCGCCGCGAAGATGCTGAAGGCCGGCGGCGTGGACGTCATCAACATCGCCGACGGCGCCCGCGCGCAGGCGCGCATGGGCAACCTCGCGATGGCGACGCGCGTGCAGGATCAATGCGGGATGGAGACGATCCTCCACGTCTGCGGGCGCGATCGGAACCTGCTCGGGACGCTCGCACATCTGCTCGCCGCCCAAGAGCTCGGCGTGAAGAACCTGGTCATCGTCACCGGCGACCCGCCGAAGATGGGCGACTTCCCCGATGCGTCGGCGGTCTACGACCTCGATTCGATCGGCATCCTCAAGCTCGCGGCGAGGCTGAATCACGGCATCGATCCCGGCGGAAAGCCGCTCGGAGGAGCGACGCGGTTCGTGCTCGCGACGGGCGCCGAGCCTGCGGCTCTCAACTACGAGCGCGAGCTCTCGCGTCTCGAACAGAAGAAGAAGGCAGGCGCAGAGATCGTGATGACCCAGCCGGTCTACGATCCGAAGGTGCTCGAGAAGTTCCTCGAGGACATCGCGCCGCTCGAGCTGCCGGTGCTCGTCGGGCTGCTTCCCCTCGCGAGCTATCGCAACGCCGAGTTCCTCCACAACGAAGTGCCCGGCATGCAGGTGCCGGAGAGCGTCCGCGAGCGCATGAAGAAGGCCGGCACCGGCGCGCAGGCGCGGAAGGAGGGCGTCGCGATCGCGCGCGAGATGCTCGCCGCCGTTCGCTCGCGCGTCGCCGGCGCGTACATCATGCCGCCGCTCGAGCGCTACGAGCTCGCGCTCGAGGTCGTCGATGGGTTCCTCGATGTGCCGGCCGCCGAGCAGGAGCACGCGCCGCGTGCAGGCGCGAAGGCCTGATCCGATGTCGAGGGCGGGGTTCGGCATCGCGGCCTTCTGTCTCGGTCTCGCGGCATGCGGCTCGTGCAACAAGGACGCGCCGAAGGATGGCGCCACTCCATCGACGTCGACGGCATCGACACCATCGAACGGCGCCGTTGCGGAGCTCCTTCCGCGCTGCCGCGGAGACGCGCAGCGCCTCGCGATCCCCGGCGACGACGTCATCGTCGGCGACGTGGCGATCGGGCCGACGGGGCTCCTCGTCGGCGTCGTGCGGGTCGACAACGGCAAGCGCATCGCGTCGATCGTTCGGGCTCCGCTCGATCTCGCGAGCTCGCGCGTGATCGACATCGGACCACCACTCGGCGACAACCCGCCTCCATCGCCGCGATGGAACGGCAACACGCCGTACGTCGCGTTCATCGCGCGTCACGCTACGGAGTCCGGAGCGAAGCTCCGCGAGCTCCACGTCGCGCGTCTCGAGGAGTCCAAGCTCGGAAAGGTCGAGGCGACGACGCTGCAGCAGGCGGACGAGTCGACGGCCTTCGACGTCGCCTGGAACGAAGCCGGCGCGGGCCTCGTTGCATGGGACGAGGACGCGCCGCCGAGCGCGGATGCGAGCGCGAAGCCGCTGACCGAGACCTACGCGCCCGAGGGACGCGGCTTCGTGAAGGTGCAGGCGATCGGCTCGGCCGCACGTCGCGTGGCTTCGCCGGAGTCGTCCGACGCGGAGTCTCCGCGGCTGCTCGCGCGACCCGGCGGCGGCTTCTGGCTCGCATGGCTCGCGCGTCGAGCGGAAGACGCGGGCTACGCGATCGAGAGCCCGGGCGAGAAGCGCGCGTTCCGCTGGGTGGAGATCGTCCCGCTCACGGCGACGGGCGAGCCGGCCGGTCCGGTCAAGCGCGTCTCGTCGGAGAAGGGAAGGGCGGCGGCCTTCGAGCTCGCGCGGAGCGGCTCCGATCTCGTCGTGATGGTGCAGGACGAGGCCGCTTCGTCGGACGGCGCAGGCGCGCGCATCGTTCGTCATCTCGTCGGCGAGAAGGTCGATGCCGCGGACATCGTCGACGGCGGGGTAGGGACCACCGTCGCCGAGCTCGTTCCGGTCGCGTCCCCGGGAGAAGCGGCGCACTGGCTCGCATGGAGCGACATGTCCGAGCGCGCGCACCTCACGCCGCTCGGAAGCGGGCTCGTCGCTGCAGGCATGTCGACGTCGGAGCCGGTCCTCGACGGCGCGCGTGTGCTCGCGGCGGCGGCGCCGGATGTCCTCTACGCGCTCGTCGGCGCATCCTCCGTCGAACCCGCTGCCCCGCCGGGACGACCCGAGCTGCGGCGTTTCGTCTGCCCTCTGGCGAGCAGCGAGGGCGCGCGGAAATGAGCGTGTTCGCGCGTTTCGGAGGCTCGCCCCGCTCTTGCGGACGAATCGCTCGCAGCGCATCCATCCGGCACGACACGTGCCTCTTCCCCCCCGCCCCTCGTTCGACTAGCTTTTCCGCCGTGACTCGACGACGAGCCGACTCGGCGGTAGCGACAGCGCGACCGCGTAGAGCGAGCAGGGCCCATAGCTCAATCGGTAAGAGCTCCCGGCTCATAACCGGGCTTGTCCTGGTTCGAACCCAGGTGGGCCCACAAGAGTCTTTCGTCACCGGCACGGAACTGAGCAACGGCCCGAGGGCCGGAGCGGCACGAACAGGAGCACACGGTTGAGCAACGTGGACCAGATCCGCGCGTTGGAAGAGCTGGCGGCGATGGACGCCGAGGTGAAGGCTCTCGAGGAGAAGCTTGCAGAAGAGCGGGGGGTCCTCGGAGGACTGAAAGAGAGCCTGAAGAAGCTCGACGAGCGGCTCTCGGCAGATCGGGCCACAGTGGGCGCTGCCGACAAGCAGCGCTCCGAGCTGCAGCTCGACATCCGCACGATGACCCAGCAGATCGAGCACTCGCGCGAGAAGCTGAATCGGTCACGCACGGAGCGCGAGACCCAAGCGGCCCAGCGCGAGCTCGAGGAGCTGAGGAAGCTCGTCCGCGATCGCGAGGACGAGATTCAGCGGATCGACGGCGACACTGCGCCGGTCCGCGCTCAGCTCGAGGCGACCGAGGCGGAGCACAAGCAGGTCTCCGACGAGCTCGCCGCGAAGGAAGGCGACATCCAGGCGAAGGTCACGCAGCTCGAGTCCGATCGCCAGACGAAGGGCGGCGGCCGCGACGCCATCGTCAAGCGCCTCCCGCCTGCGCTCTACCGCCGGTACGAGATGATCCGCGGACGGCGCGGGACCGCCATCGCCCAGACGACGGACGGCACCTGCAACAAGTGCAACATGGCTCTCCCTCCGCAGCTCTATCATCGACTGCGCCGTGAGCCGCTCATCGAGCAGTGTCCGTCCTGCAACCGCATCATCTACTTCGCCGCGACCCAGCAGGCGACGAAGGTCGACTAGGTCGCTTCTCCCTTATCGCTCACGCGTCGAGGTCCGGCTGCGATGAAGAGCTGCCCCAAGTGCATGCGCGTGTTTCCGGACGACGCGGGGTTCTGCCCGGCGGATGGGAGTCAGCTGCAGTTTGCGAGCATGGTGCCGGTGGCGACGGGCGACGATCCCCGTCTCGGCACGAAGCTCTGTGACCGGTACGAGATCCGTCGCGTCGTCGCCGACGGAGGCATGGGGCGCGTCTACGAGGGCATCGACAAGCACACGCAGACGCGCGTCGCGGTGAAGGTCCTTCACGCGGACGTCGCGAAGGACGAAGTGAGCCTCGAGCGCTTCAAGCGCGAATACGAGATCTCGAGCCAGCTCCCGCACGATCACATCGTGAAGGTGCTCGACTTCCAGCGCGACCCCGCGCAGGGCGTGTGGCTCCTCGTGATGGAGTTCCTCGACGGCGAGGAGCTGCGCTTCGTCCTCAAGCGAGAGAAGACGATCCCGCCGGAGCGCATCATCCGCATGCTCGCGCAGGTGGCGATCGGTCTCGACGCCGCGCACGCACGCCAGGTCGTTCACCGCGACCTCAAGCCGGACAACCTGTTTCTCTGCGGGACGCGCGACGGCGACGTCGTCAAGATCCTCGACTTCGGATCGGTCAAGGACAAGAACAAGGACGCGAAGAAGCTGACCGTGCTCGGCACGACGATCGGCTCGCCGTATTACATGGCGCCGGAGCAGGCGCAGGGCCTCGACACGCTCGATGCACGCGCGGACGTCTTCGCGCTCGCGGCGATCACGTACGAGTGCATGACGGGCACCGTGCCGTTCACCGGCAACAACGGGCCGTCGATCCTCCTCTCGATCCTCACGAAGGATCCGGAGCCGCCGAGCACGAAGAGCGCCGGCGCGAAGTACGCCATCCCGCTCGCGATGGACGACGTGATGGAGCTCGCGCTCGCGAAGAACCCGAACATCCGCACGAAGTCCGTCGGCGAGCTCGCGACCGCGGTCGGTCGCGCATACGGTCTCGAAGGCGATCACCAGGCGTGGGCGAAGACGCCTCAGCCGGAGCTCCAGAGGCTCGTCGCCGAAGGGCTCGCACGCAACGCAGCGGGCATTCCGCCGAAGCCGGCACCGGCGCTCGAGGCCGCGGCCGATCCGTTCGCCGCGCCGCCGATGACGAGCGTGCCCGCCGGGCGGGCCGCGGACATGGCAAGCGTGCCCGCCGGGCGGGGTGCGGTCATGACAGGCGCGCCGAGCGGGACGAGCCCGATGGCGCGCCCGTTCCAGCCGGAGCCGTCGGCACCGCAATATCCGGCGGCGCCTCCGCAGCAGCCTGCTGCGCCGTCGCATCCGTACATGCAGGGGCAGGCGATGCAGCATCACGGCAGCGCCCACGACGATGCGCCCATCGGCGGCATCCCCGGCCTCGGCAGCAGCAACCGCCCGGCGTGGCTCATCCCCGTCGTCGTCGGCATCGCCGCGCTCATCGTCGGCGGCGGCCTCGTGATGGTCCTGGCGCGCTGACTGGCGCTTCTTCGCGCAGACGACTCTCGGCGCGTGGAGATGGAACCGCCAAGTCGCCACGACCTGTCCTCTGGTCTCTCTATCGACTGCTGGTCGTGATGACTCGAGGAGAGATTCACAGGGTGACAGGGCGACAGGGAGATCAGAGGGAGGGGCTTCCTCTCTTTCTTCACCTGGACCCTCGTCGGACCCTCACGAAACGTGAAGCGCTCGCTTCGCGACCGCTTCACGTTTCCTTCGGAATGGAAGATCTCACTTTCGAGCTCCATCCTTGTTCCGCAAACGGTGCGCTCTCCAAGCTTTGTCCCGAGACCTTCGGGAGGAGGAGAGCGACTCGACTTGCCGACGCCATCCGCGGCTGTCCAGCTCGCACGCGCGCTCTCGTGACGATGAACGCTGCCGCGTGAAGGGGGCGCTCTCCGTCCGAGTCCCGCAGCCGGCGAGGACGCCAGTGCCTGTGCGGAACAAGCTCGCCGGATGAGAAGGAGGCTCAAATTTGCGAGCAAAACGCGAAAGCGTTTTGCGAGAGGCGATGAGGGTCCAGGTCAGAACCGAAGCAAGGCCCCTCCCTCTCGGCTCTCTGTCTTCATGTCTCC
>JAEXCN010000258.1 GCA_023402175.1 Pseudomonadota bacterium
GTCCGGAGCGACAAGTTCGAGGAGAAGGAGGCGCTCGTCGCGCCGGCCGCTCCCGCCGCCGAGCCCGCGCCTTCCGTTTCGTCCGCGAAGCAGTACGCGAGCCTCCTCGCCGCCATCGACCCGAGCCTCGGGGAAGAGTGGAGCAAGGTGATGGAGAAGAAGAAGGCGATGGGCGACGCGAAGGGCCAGATCGCGGTGCTCGAGGCGGCGAACGACGACAAGAACATCTCCGACGCCGACAAGAAGGCGAACAAGGCGAAGATCGGGGAGCTCGAGAAGTCGATCGATGCCCTCGAGGACGAGGCCGAGAAGCTGGCGAAGGCGTTCGTCCCGAAGGCGAAGGCCGCCGCACAGAAGGCCTCGCCCGAGGTCCGCGAGAAGCTCGGCGCGACGCTCGTGAACCTTCGCCAGGCCGTCGCGGATGCCGACATCTCGAACAGCGCTGCAGCCGTCCGCTACCCGATGGCCGCAACGACGCTGCTCGATTCGGCGAAGCAGATGGCGAAGATCTACGTCGCGGACGTGATCGAGGAGAAGACCGGAAAGCGTCCGAGCACGCAGACGCTCCAGCCCGGCGTGACGATGGAGGGCGGCAAGGTGCAGGTCACCCTGAACGGGCTCAGCTCGTCGGACCTCGGCTCGCTCTCGATCGGCGACGTCACCTCGGAGGTCGCCTCGCGGACGACGACGTGGGCCAAGCGAGCGCTCGGCCTCCTCGGCACGATCTCCGCGACGAAGGAAGTCCTCGGCTTCGAGGACGACGTCCTCGGTGCGCTCATCGACGGCTTCAAGAGCGCCGGATGGACGGCGCCCGCCGCAGCGACGATCCCCGAGGCCCCGGCCGGAGCGGGCGGCGTGCCTCGTTCGTGAGCTCGCGCGAATGACCTCGACGTCGAAACGATCCTGACCTCGGTGGGAATGGTCCGAAGTCGAAGCGCCTGACGTCGGGATGATTTCGACGTCGAGGATCGGGGAGGGCCTCGGCTGCTCGCGAGAGCGGTCGGGGCTCTTCCGTTTCGAGGAAGCGCTCGAGCTGCGGTTGGCGACACGATGCGCCTTTTGGGACGCGAAGCCGCTTGTCGGCCGACGGTGCGCGCCCCACGTTGGGAACGTGATCAGCTACGCGTTCGTCGATGGGTTCACCCGGATTCCTCGTGACGAGGCCATCGAACGCCTCAAGCGAGCGATTGCCGATGCGGACGGCGTCATCGTCGACTTTGCGTTCTTCGGCTGGCAGGCGATCCGCTTGACGGTCGAGCTGGACGCTGCGTCGCTCGGTGTGCTCCGCAAGGCGCTCGCGGACGCCGAGGTCGAGCTGTTCGCGCGCTGTCTCGCCGACCTCGACGATGCGAAGCGCATGGATCCGTCGCATCCGATCGTGGCGATGCTCCATGTCGCGTTCGTCCCGGCGGACGCCGAGGTGAACGTCGGCACCGCGCATCTGAGCTGAGCTGACCGCGTCGCGAGCTCCTCCCCAGGCGCGCGGGCAGCGCAGGAATCGAACGACGTCGGGCGCAGATCCCGCACATCTGTCGTTCGCGAGCGGCGCTTCGCCACACGGACGTCGAGGGCCGCAGAAGAGGCCGGGTACCTGCGAGGCACATGACCTCAGTTGCACGGTCCGGCAGCGTTCTCGCATCGAGGTTCGGATCCGGTGACACAGAGCCGCGTTGACCGCGAGCTCGCGCGGTCGAAGCATTGAAGGTCGTGAACCGCCGCATCGAAGAGGCGGGGGTCGGACGCGGACGAAGAAGACCCGCGGTCGTGTCTCGGGTACCGACCATCCTCCTCGTCGACGACCACCCTCCGAACCTCATGGCCCTCGAGGCGATCCTCGAGCCACTAGGCGGTCGTTTGTTGAGTGCGAGCTCCGGAGCGCAGGCCGTCGAGATCGCGTCGCGCGAGGAGCTCGCGCTCGTGTTGCTCGATCTGCAGATGCCCGAGCTCGACGGCCTCGAGACGGCGGCTCTCCTGAAGAAGAACGACCGCTCGCGCGGGGTGCCCATCATCATCGTCACCGCAGACGAGCCCACGCGGGCGGAGGTGGCGCGAGGGTATGCGAGTGGCGCCGTCGACTTTCTGTTCAAGCCGCTCGACCCGGACGTCCTGCGTTCGAAGGTGTCCGTCTTCGTGCAGCTGTACGAGCAGCGTCATTCGAGCAGCCGCGACTCGCTGGTGCCGAGGCCGGACGAGGGGAGCGGCCGCCTGAGCGAGCGACTCGTAGCGGCCGCTCCCGCGTCCGATCAAGCGGCGACGGTGGAGGCGCTCGTCCGCATCTACGCGGCGCTCAGCGAAGACCTCGACGTCGTGAATCTGGCGCAGCGGCTCGCGACCGAGGCGATGGAGCTCACGTCCGCCGCGGGGGCAGCGTTCCACTACCAGGTCGGCGACGGCGCATCGCGCGTGGCGCTCGTCGGCAGGTTGAACGAAGAGCTCGAGGCGCTCAGTCCGACCTGTCCGTTCCTCCAGCCGGTCTTCAGGAAGCACGGCGTCGCACGTCACGATGACGTGCGCACGCTCCGCGATCCGACCATCCCGCGCATGGTCGGGAGCCTCATCGCCGTCCCGGTGATCCGCCGCAGCGGCGAGCTCGAAGGCGCGCTCGTCCTCGTTCACGAGGCCGCTTACGCCTTCGACACGCGCGACGAAGAGCTCGCCGTCGTCACGGCGACGTACGCCGGAGCGGCATTCGAGAATGCGAGGCTGTACGAAGCAGCACGCGACGCTCGCCATCGCGCCGAGCTCGCCGAGCTGGAGCTCCGCGCCGGCGAGGCTCGTCTTCGGATCGCCCTCGAGGCCGCGGGGCTCGGGACGTGGGACTACAGCCCGATCAGCGGCACGTTGCGGTGGGACGCACGATGCAAGGCGCTCGCGGGGCTCTCGCCCGATGCCGACGTGACCTACGACACGTTCCTCCGCAGCGTGCATCCTGACGATCGGAAGCGGGTCGACGCAGCGGTCCAGCGCGCGCTCGACCCGACGGCCGATCACCAATTCGACGTCGAATACCGCACGATCGGGATCGAGGATGGCGTCGAGCGGTGGGTCAGCGCGCGCGGCCTCGGCATCACGGAGCAGGGAAGGACGGTGCGCTTCATCGGAGCCATGCTCGACTTCACCGCGAAGAAGCGCGTCGAGGAGGAGCGGACCGAGCTCCTCGCGAGCGAGCGGCGCGCGCGTGCCGAGGCCGAGAGCGCGAGCCGATCGAAAGACGAGTTCCTCGCGACCGTCTCCCACGAGCTGCGGAATCCACTGAACGCGATCCTCGGCTGGTCGAGGGTGCTCGTCGAAGAGCGCGATCTCAGCGGCGAGCGCATGAGGAAAGGCCTGGACGTCATCCTGCGCAACGCGAAGGCGCAGGTACAGCTCGTCGAGGACATCCTCGAGGTCTCGCGGATCGTCACCGGCAAGCTCCGCCTCTCGACGGGCACCGTCGACATCCCGACCGTCGTCGATGCAGCGATCGAGACCGTCCGAGCCGCGGCGCAGGCGCGGCGCGTCTCCCTCGATTCGCGGATGGACGACGGCGCCGGGACGATCATCGCGGACGAGGATCGCGTCCAGCAGATCCTATGGAACCTGCTGTCCAACGCGGTCAAGTTCACCCCACCCGGCGGCACCGTCTGCGTCAGCGCGAAGCGATTCGCAGATTCGGTCGAGCTCGTCGTCACCGACTCCGGTGAAGGCATCGACGCCGACTTCCTCCCGTACGTGTTCGACCGATTCCGCCAGTTCGACGGGTCGACGACGCGCCGTCATGGCGGACTCGGACTCGGTCTCGCGATCGTGCGGCACCTCGCAGAGCTTCACGGCGGTACGGTACGCGCCGAGAGCGCCGGCCGAGGGCGAGGTGCCGCGTTCACGGTGATGTTGCCGCTCACGCCGGCAATCGATCCGGCGGCGGAGACGGCACACGCGGTCGCCCCGAAACCGCGTCGCAAGAAGGTCGAGCCAAGGAAGCTGCTCGCCGGTCGACACGTCCTCGTGCTCGATGACGACGGGGACATGCGCGACTTGATCAAGATGATCCTCGAGGATGCCGGCGCCACGGTCGTCGCTGCGAGCAGCGTCGCGATGGCCATGGATTCTCTCGAGCTAACGGTCCCGGACGTTGCCGTCTCGGACCTCGCCATGCCTGGCGAAGATGGTTATGCATTCGCCCAGCGAGTCAGGACAACGCAGAACGACGCTGCCCGCCGCGTCCCGCTCGTCGCGATGACGGCGTATGCGCGGGCAGAAGATCGCCGCCGCGTCCTTGCCGCCGGCTTCGATCGTCACGTCGCGAAACCCATCGAGCCGGAGGAGCTCGTCGAGGCGCTTGCTGCCGTGATCACTGGGCGAAGCCAACCAAGCGCAGACTGAGAGTTACCCACGCGCCGTCGGTCGCTG
This sequence comes from Pseudomonadota bacterium, assembly GCA_023402175.1. Taxonomy (GTDB): domain Bacteria; phylum Myxococcota_A; class Polyangia; order Polyangiales; family Polyangiaceae; genus Labilithrix. Next base: position 4,390 of record JAEXCN010000258.1, read on the forward strand.
CTCGTCAGCGGCCGTCTCCCTGACCGTGGTTCTGACTCGGCGGAGGAGTGTTGTTCTCCGTCGGACGGCGGCGGACACCGCCGCGACGAACGTGTGGGGCCATGCCGCCCTTCTTGCCGGCAACGCGCGCCTCGTCGCTGCTGAACTGGTGGGCGGTACCGGCCGCATGCGCAGCGCGTCCGCCTTTACTGGCGATCTGCTTCACACGGTCACGATCCATCGCCGCGAATCCACGGCGGCGCGGACGGGGCGCTTCGACGGGGGACGCCGACTGCTGCTGCTGCTGCTGCTGCACGTTCTCCCCATGCTGCGCGATCTGGTCCGGCTGCGCGGGCTGCGCAGTCTCGGTAGTCGTCTCCGGAGACTCGGTGGGCTTGTCCGCGCTCACGTTCTCGTCCGGCTGCTTTTCATCGATCGACATGACAGTTCTCCCTACGGCAAGTCCGCTTGCGCGGGGGCCGGGTCATCAGAGGTATTCCGACAGGGTGCGAAGCGACGGTCGTGCCAGTGACCGGACCACTTAACGACGGCTGAGTGAGATAAATCGCGTGTCACCGCGCACCACTCGTGGCGCGGTGCCGCCACTTCGGCGGAGCTTCCGCGGCAGCGGAGCGCGGCGATGGGCCTTCCTTCGTGGGGCCGGGTCGTCGCTCAGATGCGCTCGAGAATCGCTGTCGGCATCAGCTCGAGCGGCACCACGTCCGCACCGAGCCCATCCTCGGCTACGGCGCGCGGCATTCCGTAGACGACGCAGGTCGACTCGGCTTCGGCGAGAAGGCGACCGCCGGCGCGATGAATCGCGCGCGCGCCCTCGAGCCCATCGTTGCCCATTCCGGTCAGGACGACCCCGAGCACGCCGCTTCCTAGCTCGTGCGCGGCGCTCTCGAAGAGCACGTCGACGGCAGGGCGGTGCAGGCTTTCTTCGGGCGAGGAATCCAGAACGGCAACGAGTGCCCCCGAGACGAGCCGGACGCGTAGATGTTCGCCCGCTTTCGCAAGCAGGACCGTTCCTTGCTCCAGGAGCTCTCCTTGCGAAGCCTCTCGAACCCGGATCGCCGAGCTGTCGTCGAGCCGCGCGGCGAACGCCTCGGTGTACCCGACGGGCATGTGCACGACGGCGGCGATCGGGACCGGAAAGTCGGCGGGAAGCGCGGCGAGGATGTCGGCGAGCGCGCGCGGACCTCCAGTCGATGCGCCGATCGCCACGAGGCTTGTCTTCGTCCGTCGAGGGGCGCCGACCGCGGTCGTGGGAACGGGGCGCGGACGTGAAACACGGCGTGACCTCGCGGCGACCACGACCTTCTGTACGAGCTCGGTGCCGAGCTCGTACAGGCGATCGGTCGCGAGCGCCGTCGGCTTGTGGACCACGTCCACGGCTCCTGCGCCGAGCGCTGCGACGCCGAGCACGCTGTCCGCGGCGGTCATCGTGACGACGACCACGCGCGGCGCATCCGGGCGCTCGGCGAGGGCGCGCAGGACGCCCACGCCGTCGAGCTCGGGCATCACGAGATCGAGCGTGATCACGTCGGGCTTCAGCTCCGCGATCTTCTCGAGCGCATCGAGGCCATCGCGCGCGAACCCGATCACTTCTAGCCGCGGATCGGCGCCGAGGATCTCGCGGAGCACCTTCCGCGCGAACGCCGAGTCGTCGACGACGAGCACCCGATGTCGCTGGCTCATGGCCTGGGATCCTTGTCTTTGCGGTAGAAGAATGCGCCTGCACGTTCCTCGCAGCGGAGCACGGTGCCGAACCGCAAGAGCGACTCGGAAGCGCCGACGACCAGCTTGCCGCCCCCCCGGAGTCGAGACGCGAACGTCTCGACGACACGCCGGACGACGCCGTCGCGGAAGTAGATGAGGACATTACGGCAGAGGACGAGATCGAGCTCGTCGAGCCCCGTGACCCGCGGATCGAGGATGGAGTCGTGATGGAAATCGATGGCGTCGACGATCCTCCGCGACACGCGGGCGCCTCCTCGCTCGAGCGGAGAGAGCCAGCGCTCGGCGACACGTTGCAACGGAGTCGGCGCCGCGAGCGGGCTCCCGGGCGTGAGCGCTCGGAGCGAGCGCTGCGGGACGTCTCCGGCGCGCGCACGCGCGAGCGCTCGGCTGCTCACGTCGGTCGCGATGATGTCCGTGTTGGGGAGGAGGTCGACGTCTGCGAGGAGCATCGCGAGCGTGTAAGGCTCCTCGCCGGTCGAACATCCGGCAGACCAGACGCGTGCGCGTCCACGCTCCTCGACGGCCGGTCGAATCACGTGATCGACGGCGGCGCAGAGCGCGTCGACCTCGCGAAAGAGATACGTCTCGCCGACCACGAGGACATCGACGAGCGCAGCGAGCTCGGCATCACCACGCGGGTCGTAACGGAGGAAGTAGTAGTAATCGAGCGGGCTGACGAAGCCCGCCTCCTCGAGTCGCGACCAGACCTTTTCGGAGAAGAGGGCGACGTCATCCGTCGAATAGTGCAGGCCGGTGCGCTCTTCGATGAACGTGCTCAGTAGAACGAAGAGCGGATGTGAGAGCGGTGGCATGGCCAGGTTCGACGGATGCTCACGGTCGAAGCGCCGCGGTACAGACGCGGCGCACGACGGGATCGGGATCGGACGAGGCACGCTCGAGAGCTTCACGAGCCTCCGCGGTCCCGATCGCGACGAGCGCAGCAGCCGCCGCGCGCCGGGCATGGACGTTCTCGAACGCAAGCGCGGCTCCGACCGCCGCTTGGCTGCTTGGCCGGCGCATGCGGGTGAGGGAGCCGATCAAGAGGGGCGCGGAGTCCGCATCTGCGGTCTCGAGCGCGGAGAGCACGCCGTCGACGCGGTCGTCGGCAGCGACTGCGAGTGCCTCGAGGGCGCGGTCGCGTGTCGGCGGGTCGAGCAGTCGCGCGACGAGGACGGAGGTCGCCTCCGCGCCCGGACGCGTCGAGAGATAGCCGATCGCGGCGCTGCGCACGGCTTCGTCTGGATCGGTGGTCGCGTGAGCGAGCGCAGGCACCACGTCGGGCGCGTCGAACTCAGCGAGGGCGCCGATTGCGACGAGCCTCGTCGCGGCATCCTCCGATGCGGCGGCTTCCCGGAGCGTCGGGATCGCATTCGTCCGGCGCGCAAGCCCGAGCCCGACGAGCGCCGCTCGCCTGAGATCGGGATCCGTCGAGCGCGCTGCCTGCTGCAGCGCATCGGCGGCTTGCTCGCCCGAGAGTCGCGCGAGCGCCTCGACCGCGGCGATGCGCACCTGGCCGCTCGCGTCGTGTACCCGCGCGATCACGGCGTCGACAGCGGCGTCGACGCGGAGACGCCCGAGCGACTGGCACGCGTAATAGCGGACCCATGCGTCTTCGTCGCGGAGCCCGTCGCGGAGCGCCGCGATCACGGATGGCGCTGCTTGCGTCTGACCGAGAGCACGCATCACCGCGCCGCGCGTTCGCGACGAAGCGTGGCCGGATGCGTCGAGCAACGCCGTCACGGCTCTGGGATCCTCGATGAGAGGAAGGCCGTAGATGGCTGCCTCCCGGACCTTCTCGTCCGGGTCCGCTAGCGCGCCCACGAGCACGTCGAGCCCTTCCGGATAGCCGAAGTACGAGATGATGCGGAGCGCGGCCCGGCGCGTGCGCATGTCCTCGGAGCGCGCCTGCTCGAGCGCGAGCCGCTTCGTCTCGAGGCTGCCGAGCGACTGGATCGCAGCGGCCGCAGCTTGCGAGACGCGTCCGTCGCGGTCACCGATGAGCCCGAAAAGCGAGCCGACGGCGGCGGGATCTCCTGCGCGAGCGAGCGCTTCGCACGCGCGCACGCGCACGTCCGGGTCGTCATCGCGCAGGCATGCGAGGAGCTCCTCGATGCGAGCAAACGTGTAGCCGACGAGCGGAAGGAGCCGGAGTCGCCGGTGGCTGTCGCCAGTCTTGATGTGCGCGAGCAGATGCGGCGTCGCGCGGGCGCCGAGCCGGCGGAGCGCATCGGACGCTGCAGGACCGACGGGAGCGTCGTGCATGACGAGATCGACGAGATGCTCGATCGCGACGCCGTCACCAAGCCAGCCGAGGACGCGTGCGATCGCGACGAGCTCCGATGGCGCGACGCCTGGCAGCGCCGCGACCAAGCGCGCGCTCGCCGTGCTCGGCGGCACGGCGTCCGGCAGCGCCTTCGCCATCGAGGGAGTGTCTCCGAAGCGCGCCTCGTAGCGCTCTCGCAGCTCCGCGAGCGCGGCGGCGGCTGTTCGCACGAGGGCGTCCGTCGGCTTGGTGAGGAGCTGCGCGAGCGGCGCGACCGCGCTCTCGTCGCCGGTGTGCCCCAAGCCGCGGGCTGCTTCCGGCGCGTAGAGCGGATCGCCGAGAAGTGCCGTGAGCGGAGCGACCGCGCGCACGTCACCCGTCCGGCCGAGCGCGTCGATCGCGGGGAACGTCCGGAAGAAGTGCCGCGACTCGACTGCGCCGACGAGCGCCTCGACCGTCTCGGAGCCGCCGATGCGTCCGAGCGCTTCGATGGCGCCGACGGCGACGTTGTCGTCGGTGCTCTTCGACAGCTCGGCGAGGAGCGGAACGGCAGCGTGCGTTCGCCTGCGGCCGAGGACCTGCACGGCATCGCAAACGACCGGTCCCGAGCGATCGCGCGCGAGCTGCAGCGTGTGCGCTTCGACAGTGTCCCCGCGCGAAGCGACGAGCGTATCCACCGCGGCCGCGAGCCGAGTCTCGTTGTCACGTCGTGCTCGCAAGATCTCGCAGAGCCCAGGCACCGGAGGATCCCCGAGGCTGGCAAGCGCGGCGACGACGGCGCGACGCACGGCCCAGCTCGGCTCCGCGAGCAGATCGAGCAGCTGCTGGACGCCGGAAGCGCCCGATCGCGCGAGCGACTCGACGTGCTCGACGCGCACACGATCCTCGGGGGACAGCACGAGCCTGCGGTCTTCGCCGTCCGTCGATGCAGCGCCGGTGATCATGTTGTCGCCCTCTCCGTTCTGGTTGGCGTCACGTCGGCGGTCTCCGAGAGCGCCGCGTCGAGCTGCGTGGCCATCGCGGAGAAGTGCTCGAGCGCGAGCTCGAGCTGCGCCGCGGCGCGGCCTTCTCGTCCGCTCGCCGCGACGGCGGTGCGGACACGCGTCCGGACGTCCTCGACGAGCTTGGCGATCGCGTCGCTCGCCGTGGCTTGCTCTGCGAGGGCGCGACCGAGATCGCCCTTGCTCGCGCGTGAGCCGTTGCGCTCTTCGAGGGCGCGCGTTGCCCTGCGAACGACGTCACGCAACTGCTCGCCGCGCTCCATCATGCGCGCGTTCGCGCTGGCCTGCTCCTGCATGGCATTCGTGAGCTCGGTCGAGGTGCGTGCGATGTGTCGCGCCGAGCCCTCGATCTCCTTCGCGCCGCGGCTCTGCTCCGCGAGCGCTTTTGCGGTGAAGGCGGTCTGCTTGCGCACGTCGTCGATCGCGCGCGCGATCTCGGTTGCGCCTTTCGACTGTTCGGTGAGTCCGGTCACGGTGCGCTTCGTCGCTTCGGTCACCGTCTGCGCGAGCGTGCCCATGGCATTCGTGGTCTTCGCCTGTTCGGCGATCGACGCCGTCGTCTGCTGGACGGCCGAACGCATCTGGAGGCTCGCGCGCGCGAGCTGCGCAGCGCCCGTCGCTTGCTCGGCCGATGCACGGGAGACCTGCTCGAGGCCCTGCGTCACGCTCCCGTGCGACTTCACGATCTCGCGCATGGCGCGGGCTTGATCGGTCGCGGCTTGGGTCGTCTGCTTGGCCATCGTTCGCATCTCGGCTGCCGCCCGCGCGAGCGCGGTCGCCGCGGTGGTCTGCTCGGAGGACGCGAGGGCGACCGATTTGCTCTGCTCGGCGACCTTCGCGATGCTGCGCGCGACGGTCTCGACGTTCGCGGCCTGACCCGAGAGCCCGCGCGACACGTTCTTCACCGCATCGCCGAGCGCCTCCACGCCGCCGAGGATCTCGCCGAGCGCGTGCTCGGCTTCGGTGGCGAACGACGCGCCGTCCTCGGCGAGCCTCGTGTTGTCCTTGGTCGCGTTCAGTGCGTCGCGCGCCGTCACCTGCAGCCCGCGAACGATCTTCGCGATCTCGCCGCTCGCTGCGGCCGCGCGGTCCGACAACGCGCGGATCTCTTCGGCGACGACGGCGAAGCCGCGTCCGTGCTCACCCGCGCGAGCCGCCTCGATGCTCGCATTGAGCGACAGCAGGTTCGTGCGATCGGCGATCAAGTTGATCGTCGCGATGATGTCGCCGATCTCCTCTGCACGCGTCCCCATCGTCTGCATGACTTGGGACGAATCGTTGATGGCCGTCCGGATCGACGCGAAGTTGGCGATCGACTTCGCCACGGTCGTCCCGCCGGAGCGCACGGCCGTGAGCGTGCGGTCAGCCTGGGCTCGCGCCTCCTCGCCGAGCGCCGACATCCGCTCGGTGGATGACTGCAGCCCCGTAGCAGCCGATGCCGTGCTCGCCGCCAGCTCCGTGATGTGCTCGGCGCTCTTGGAGATGCTCTGCGCGCCGCGCGCGACCTCCTCGACGGCGATCGCGGTCGACTCGACGGTCGCTGCATTCTTCTCCGAGGTGGCTGCGACCTCCTCGACGCCCGCAGCGACGGCGGTGACGTTGCTGGCGGTCTTCGACATCGTCCCGTCGAGCTCGCGGACCTGGTCGGCGACGGTCTTGTTCGCGCGTGCGAACTGCTCGGTCGTCGCAGACGTCTCTTCGATGTTCGAGGCGAGCTCGACCGCCTTCCCCGAGAGCTCGGACATTGCCGCGTCCGTCTGCACGACCGCGGTCGCGAGCGACGCCATGCGCTGGCCGACCGTGTCCGCGTCTGTCGCGAGCCGCGTGATGCCCTTCGCCATCTGCTCGACCGTGACGGTGATCTCTTCGACCGACGTGGCGTTCGCCTGTCCACGGGTGCTCATGTCGCCGATCGACGCGGCCATCTCCGCAGCTGTCGCGAGCAGCTCTTCGCCGTGAGCGGCCAGGTCCTCTGCACCCCGTGCGACGGAGCTCGTGGACCGCGTCTGTTGCTCGAGCGAGCCGGCGATCGACTCGATCGCGCGCGCGAGCTCGGCGGAGGCTGTCTCGGCGCCGTCGGTCGAGCCAGCAATGGGCTCGCCGTCGACCGAGAGCTCGCGCTGCCGGTGTGCGAGCGCCTGCGTGGCGACGATCGTTCGCTCGACGAGCTCGAGGATCGCGTCGAGCGCGCTCCTCACGTCTTCTCCTGCGCGCGCTTCTTCCTTCGAGAGCTCGGTGACCCGACCGGCTCCGGTCGTCAGGAGTCGCACGAGGCGCGCCTGGAGATTCGACGCGAGCGTGGGGACACCGTTCTCAGACATCGATGAGCTCCTCTCCGATCACCTTTGCGAAATCCAGGACGAGGATCGTGCGGTCGCCGATCTGTACGACCGACCTCACGAAGCCGCCGTCCACGACGAGACTTGGGGGTACTTCTTCTTGCGATGGGGCAATGCGCACGACCTCGCGCGCCGTATCGACGAGCAGCGCGATCGCTCGTCCGTCCTTCTCGCCGACGACGACGCGGGACTCCAGCGTGGGCTCCGCCTTCGGCAGCCCGAATCGCGCTCGGAGATCGATCACCGGCACGACGCGTCCGCGGAGCTGGATGATGCCGATGACGAAGCCTCGAGCTCCGGGCACGGTCGTCGCGCCCGAGTAGGACTCCATCTGCAGCACCTCGCTCGCACCGAGCGCGTAATCGACGCCGCCGACCTTGAACACCACGAACAGGCGGGGCACGTCGCTCGCCGGCGCGGCGCTCGCGGGGACCATCACACCGGCGCTCAAGCTGCCCTTCCTTGCGCCGTCGCGCGCGACGACCACAACGCGAGCAGGTCGAGCACGAGCGTTGCTTGGCCGTCGCCGAGATCGGTCGAGCCCGCAATGCCTGGTGACGAGACGAGCGGATCGACGAGCGGGCGGACGACGATCTCTTGTTGTCCGAGCACGCGCTCGACCGCATACGCCGCGACCTCGCCGGCTCCCCGGCGAACGACGAGCCCGTGCGGAGTCGCGCTCGGCGCCGGCAGCGCCAGCACCCGCGCGAGATCGAGCACGGGGACCGTCTGGCCACGACGCGCGAACAGCTTCGGCGCGATCGGCGCGGCGTCGCCCGCATCGGCCGATCGCGGAGGTCGCGGGCCGCTGACGAGCCGGTCCTCCGCGAGCTCGACGATCTCGTCCACGATCGGAACCGGCACGGCGAAGCGCTCTCCGCCACATCGCACGACGAACGCGTCGACGATCGCGACGGTCAGTGGGACGCGCACGACGAACGTGGTGCCGACGCCCGGCTCCGTCTCGAGCGTGAGCTCGCCCCCGAGCCGGTGCACCACGATCTTGCGGACGATGTCCATGCCGATCCCACGACCGCTCGTCGTGTCGACCTCGGAGCGCGTCGAGAGCCCCGACCTGCAGAGGAGATCGAGGAGGCCGGCGTCAGTCGCTGGTACGGGCTGGCCTGCCTTGGCGGCGACGGCGACGCGGTCGACGCCGCGTCCGTCGTCGGAGATTCGGATCTCGACGTTCCGGTCCATCATCGTGCTCCGGATCCTGATCGTCGCCACGTCGCTCTTTCCGGCGGCCGTGCGTTCGGTGGGCGTCTCGATCCCGTGATCGATCGCGTTCCGGACGAGATGGACGAGCGCGGGGAAGAGCCTCTCTGCGACGGTCTTGTCGAGCTCTGCGGATCCGACGTCGAGAGCGACCCGCACCTGCTTGCCCGACGTGCGGCCGAGCCCACGAACGACGAGCGGCAAGCGTTCGACGACAGCGGTCATCGGGACCATGCGGACGCGCAGGATCGCCGCGCGGAGATCACGAAGCTGCCGCGCGTTGTCAGCGAGGATCGCTCGAAGCTCGCGCGTGTCGGCGCCACCTGCCTCGAGGCGGTCGAGTGCGTGCGCCATTCGCGAGCGCGTCACCACGAGACCGCCGAGCATCTCGATCGCGTCGTCCACGCGTCCGACCTCGACGCGCAGGATGTCTCGGCCACCGTCTTCGCGGACGTCGTGGTCGTCGTGCTCGTGCGCGCTCGGCGACGCGGGCGACGCGTCGCTCGGGACGAGCAGCACGATCTCGCTCGGATCGACGCAGGCGGCTTCGGCGATCTGCGCGTCAGGCGCATCGGTGAGGAGCAGGAGCGCGAAGACGAGCCCACCCGGGGCGGCATCGGTCGCCGCCGTCGTCAGGGGGAGCACTTTGACGATCTCGGCCACCGCGCCGACACGCTCCCGGACCGTCGTAATCGACACGCCGCGGTCGGCCTTCTCCGCCGAAGGCGCGAAGTCGACGCGCACCACACGACGCCCATGGCGTGCGCCGTCGCGAAGCTGCTGTCGTTCCGACGCGCTGAGCTTCGAAGCGATCGCCGGATCGAGCGGCAACGCTTCAGCCTCGGTAGGGAGCGGAGGCTCCAGCGAGTCGAGCTCGTCGAGCAGCTCGGAAGGTGCCGGAGGGGCAGGACGCTGGGCCGACACGGCCTGGACGCGGGCCTCGATCGCGCGTGTCGTCGCGATCAGGACCTCGATCGCGCGCTCGTTCATCGCGCCGCCCGCGCGCTCGGCCGAGCGGACCACCGATTCCATCCGGTGGGTGAGCGTGACGATCGGATCGACGCCGACCATCGCTGCGAGGCCCTTCATGGTGTGGAGCAGACGCATCAGCTCGCGCAGCTCGCGCGGCGCAGCACGACGCGCGTCCTCGCGGACCGCACGCTCCACGTCGAGCAGGAGGCCCTGCACGGCCGAGAGATGTTCTTCCGCCTCGGCGACGAAGGCGGCGCGAAAGTCCTTCAGGTCGACATTCACGAAAGCGCCCTGGAGAGGAGCGCTTGGACCTCCGACAGTATGGCGTCCGGAGTGAACGGCTTCGTGAGGTACTTGGACGCGCCCGCGGCGAGGACGCGCTCGCGCGAGCCATCGTCACTGCGTGTCGTCACGATGAGGATCGGCAACGTCTTCAGCTTGTCCTGCGCTCGAACGAACTCGACGACCTCGAGCCCGCCGATGTCCGGCATGTTCAGATCGAGGAGGAGGAGGTCGAAAGGCTTGAGCGACAATCGCTCGATCGCTTCGAGCCCGCTCGCCGCGTGCGTCACGGCCAGGGAAGGATCCGGCCGCAGACATGCGCTGATCATGTCGCGCATCACTTTGCTGTCGTCGACGACGAGGATGTCGGGCAAAGCGGATCCCTTCTGCAGGTATCGGGCGAGCGGCTCCCGAAAACGAGCCACCCACCATCGTTGGTGGGGACGTCTGCGTCAATCGGAGTCGTTCGGGATCGCGAACTGCACAGACGAGCATGACGGGCGGGTGGGACCCGTTGCCTCAGACCTCGATCGCAAGCGCGGACAGCGCTTTCCGTCCGACGACAGCAACGCTAGACGAACCAGGCACATGGGCCAGGAGCGCGGACGTGTATGGGTGCTCGAGGACAGCGCCCTCGAAGCAGAGATGGCGCGCCGTGCGCTGTCGGCGTCGCAGGACGTCTACCTGTTCGACGACGGCTCCGTCGTCCTCGAGAAGATCGCGACCGGGCAGATCCCCGACGTGCTCATCCTCGACACACAGCTCGTCGGCGTGGGCGGCCTCGAGGTCTGCCGCGTCGTTCGCGACGGCTATGCGCCGATGTTTCTCCCGATCCTCATGCTCACGGGGCAGGGGAACAAGCAGGACGTCATCGAGGCGTTGCACGCCGGAGCCAACGACTACGTGACGAAGCCGTATCACGTGGCGGAGCTCGTCGCGCGCGTGGGAACACTCGTGAACACGTCGCGGCTCGCGGCGGTCCAGGCGACGCGCACGCGACAGCTCGCGCTCGGAGCGGATGTCGGCGCGGCGCTGACGGAAGGGCGCGGCCTCGGCGAAATCTCGCGCCGGGCGGCGGAGGCCGTGGCGAAGCACCTGGACGCGCCCATCGTCGAGGTCTGGACGCAGAAGGCGGGCGAGCTGGTCCTCACCGCGGCGACACGAACGCGGAAGGACGTCGAGCTGCCCGAGGCTCTGGTGCGAGCCGTGGCGGAGAACGCGCGTCCGGATGCACCGAAGCAACCGTTGCCGGTCGGCAACCATGCGGCGGTCCCGCTCGTCGTTCGCGGCGAGGTGCTCGGCGTGCTCGCGGTCGGAACGCGCGAGCCCAGGGCGGCGGCGGATGCGCTTCAGATGGTCGCGAGCTTGCTCGCACTCGGACTGTTCCGCGCTCGAGCCGAAGAAGAGCGCCTGGTGCTGCTCGATCGCGAGCGCAATGCGCGCGCCGAGGCGGAGGCGGCGAACCGGAGCAAGGACGAGTTCCTCGCGATGGTCTCGCACGAGCTCCGCACGCCGCTCAACGCGATCACCGGCTGGACCACGATGCTGCTCTCGGGGGCCCTCGATGCGATGCGCACGCGTCGCGCGTACGAGACGATCGATCGGAACGCGCGCGCGCAGGCGCAGCTCATCGACGATCTGCTCGACATCGGGAGGATCACCTCGGGCCGTCTACGGCTCAACGAGTCGAGCGTCGACGTCGCGGCCGTCGCGGAGATGGCACTCGAGTCCGTCCGCGTCACTGCCGACAACCGCGGCGTCGTCATCGACTCGCGGATCGATGTCGAGTCCGGCCAGATCACGGGAGACGCCCAACGCATCCAGCAGGTCATCTGGAACCTGCTCTCGAACGCGATCAAATTCACGCCGAAGGGCGGCCGCGTCACGCTCTCGGTGTCGCGCCAACCGGAGCAGATCGTCATCCAGGTCAACGACACGGGGCAGGGGATCTCGCCGGAGTTCCTTCCGCGCGTCTTCGAGCGCTTCAAGCAAGCCGACAACTCGACGACCCGCGCGCGCGGTGGGCTAGGGCTCGGCCTCGCCATCGTTCGTCACCTCGCCGAGCTGCACGGCGGGACGATCCAGGCCGACAGCGAGGGCCTCGGAAAGGGAGCTACCTTCACCGTGTGCCTTCCGGTCGACGTTCGTAACCGAGCGCCGCGCCCGGATGGCGTCGTGCAGAGCCGAAATCCGGCTCCGCTCGATCGCCCGCGCGAGATCGAAGGCCTGCGGGTCCTCGTCGTCGACGACGAGCCCGACGCTCGTGAGCTCATCCGGACGCTGCTCGAGTCGTGCAACATCCAGGTCACGACCGCGGGAAGCGCGGCGGAAGCGATGGACGTGGTCAAGCGGTCGTCGCTCGACGTGGTCCTTTCCGACGTCGCGATGCCCGAGGAGGACGGACTCTCGTTCATCCGGCGCGTACGATCGCTGTCCCGCGAAGAAGGCGGCCGGACGCCTGCGGTTGCGCTTACCGCCTATGCGCGGCTCGAGGACCGCACCCGCGCGCTTCGTGCGGGGTTCAATGCGCACGTGGCGAAGCCGGTCGACCCCAACGAGCTGCTCGCCGTCCTGAGCAGCTTTGCGCTCGCGCGCTAGACCGCGCCGAAAGCCGCGTTCGGAATCCCGAACCACCTTTCGAACGTGGCTCAACCATTGAGGATGCTCGCGGCGGTCTCGAAGGATGGTAGACTGGACGTCATGGTGACGCCCGGGAAGGACAACCCGTGGGTGCTGCTCGTCGACGACCACGAGGATGGTCGCGAGCTGCTCGGCGAGTTCCTTTCGTTCAACGGCTACAACGTCGAGGCGTGCGGCTCGGGCGAGGAAGCGCTCGAGCTCGTCGACAAGCATGGCTCCCCCGGGGTCGTCATCACGGACCTCTCGCTCGGTGCAATGAGCGGGGCGGAGCTCGCGCAGAAGCTTCGGGGCAAGGAGGCGACGTCGGGCATCCCGATCCTCGCGGTCACCGGGCACGCTGGCTTCGACGATCCCGAGAAGCTCTTCACCGCCGTGCTCGTGAAGCCCGTCGTCCTCCCCGAGCTCGCAGCCGCGCTCAAACGAGCGATCGGCGCGTAGCTTCGATCGTCGTCAGGCGTCGTCTTTCTTCGTGCGCGCCAGCTCGGTGCGGAACGCGCGGACGACGGAGACTGGACGGCCCCGCAGCTCGTCGAAGAGACGTTCGCGATCGGTATCACCGGAGACGAGATCGGCGATCGTCACGCCGAGCGCGCGAGCGATCCGTGCGAGCGTCCCGACGCCGGGGACGACGAGACCGCGTTCGAGCTCCGAGACGTACCCACGACCGAGACCCGTTTCCTCGACGAATGCGTCGAACGCGAACGCGGTCTCGGACCTCAGGGCGCGGATCCGCTGACCGATACGTGCGGCGAGAGGATCGGGGCGCTCGCGGTGCCGCGATCGACCATTTCGCTTGGCGCTTGCGGCCTTCGGCATGCCTCGTATCTAGCGCATGCCGAAAAAGAAAAGGTTCGTGCTCCCGAACCTGTGCCGCATGCCGCGTTACGTACCGACAAACTGCCGCAGAAGCCGGGCGCTGGGCGGAGGACGGGCCTGCGGCAGCGTGGTCGTCTACCGTCCGGCCAGGATCGCGTCGATGTGCGCCCGGACCTCGGGGCGCGCGCTCGCGAGACGTTCGAGCGACGTCCGAGACCGGCCAGGGTCGAGCGCATGCAGGGACCGCGCGAGCGCAACCGCGAGCCGCGCGTCGTCTCGTGGACCGAGAGCGGACCGGATGGAGCTCATGAGGCCCTGCGCGGGCGCGATCCGACTCGCGAGGAACGCGACGGCCCTCGGACGCGCATCGGGCGTCGTCGAGCCTAGCGCTGCTGCAGCCGCGAGCTTCAGGTCGTCGCCCGCGGACGTCTGTCCGGAGAGCAGGCGTCCGAGGCGCTCGACGACTGCCTCGTCGATGCATCCAAGGCGCTGGAGCTCCTCGAGCGCGAGCGCGCGGAAACCATCGTGCTGCGCGTCGAGAGCGCCGACGAGAAGCGGCCGCGCGCGAACGGACCACAGCATCGTCGTCGTGCGCAGTGCGACCATCCCGATCGCCGGCTTGTCGAGACGTACGAACCGAACGGTGACCTCGCCAGCGGGATCGGATCGGACGTCGGGCATCGCGCGAAGGAGATCCTCCGCGAAGGCCTCGTCGTGCCTCGTCCCGAGCCCCACGACCGGCTCCAGCGCGGAGACGAGGACGGAGAGCGCCGGCGCGCCGATGGCTCGTAACGTCGCCACGAACTGCGCCCGTAGCTCGAGCGACGGCGGTCGCACGCGTCGTGCATCGACGAGCGCGCGCGCCGCGAGCGGACCGGCCTCGCGCAGCATTTCGAGAGCGTCCTCACTTCGCTCCACCTTGCCGTCGAGCACGTTCAGCGCGTGTGCCCGAGCGATCTCCGGATCGCGGAAGGCTCGCATCGCGCGCTGGGCGAGATCGGCCTCGTCGTCCGGCAGCCCGGGGTCGGCGAGCCGCGTTCGGAGCCAGGCGACGAGGTCGCGTGCGAGCTTGAGGCGCCCACCGACGAGCGCACTCTTGAGCGAGTCGGCGAGGGCGGTGTAGCTCGCCGTCCGATCCTTCGGGTCGATGTCGTGCAGTGTACCGAGCGCGTTTGCCGTGTCGGCGGTGAAGTCGCTCGCGCCGAGCGCGTTCATCCGGATGCTGGCCTTCCGGTGGAGCCCCGACACGCTCGACCAGTCTTCGTCGACGAGGCGGCGAAGCTCGGCGCGGAGCTCGCGGACGTCGCGCTGCCTCCGCGCGGGCTCCTTCTCGAGCGCCTTGAGGATGATCCGTTCGAGGTTCGGCGACACCTCCGGGACGAGCTCTCTCGGCGGCTTCGGCGTCTCGATGAGGTGAGCGCGCACGATGTCCATCGCGTCGTCGGAGAGGAACGGGACGCTTCCGGTCGCGAGCTCGTAGAGGACGACGCCGAGCGCGTAGACGTCGGTCCGCGGGTCGACCCTTTCGTTCTCGATCTGCTCGGGCGCCATGTACGCGGGCGTCCCGACGATCTTCGACGCGTCCGGTGCATCGACGAGCGTGTGCTCGTCGTCGCCGATCTCGCGTGAGCCCGACGGTGGCTGCCAGTGCGCAATGCCGAAGTCGCAGACCTTCACGAGATCGGTCTCGCGCCCGTCGTCGTCGCGCCGGCGGACGATGACGATGTTCTCCGGTTTGATGTCGCGATGGATGACACCCGCGTCATGTGCGTGAGCGAGGCCCGCGCACGCCTGCGCGACGAGGTCGACGATCCGCGACTCGGGTAGCCGCCCCTCGGTATCGAGCACGTGCTGGAGGCTCTTGCCGTCGAGCAGCTCCATCACGATGTAGAGCAGGCCGTCCGGCTCCTGCCCGTAGTCGATGACGCGGAGGACGTTGCGGTGATCGAGGCGGCTCGCTGCGAGGGCCTCCGCATAGAAGCGCGCACAGTAGTCCTGCGCGAGCTGCAGCGACGGGTGCAGGACCTTCACGGCGACCGCGCGCCGGAGGACCGAGTGAATCGCACGATAGACCTCGCCGCTCGCACCGGCGCCGAGCAGCTGCTCGAGTACGAAGCGGCCGTCTCCGAGGGAGCGTCCTCTCAGCGATCCGGACGCGCGGCGCGAGAGCGTCGATGCTCCCGTCACCTTCGCGAGCGTCGCCGCGTGGTGCTCCGTGACGAGCGAAGGAGGAGGGAGGGTGTCGGTCTTGCGCCCGGTCGCTCCGGCGGCGACCTGCGAGATCCGGTGCTTCGGCGGAGGCGTGACCTCTCCGGGTGACGACGGCGGGCTCGGCTCGACCTCGGCGTCCGCGTTCCCTCCAGCGAAGAGCTCCGCACGGAGCGCCGCCTCTTGTCCATCGTCCAGCGGACGCAGCTTGAGAGGAAAGCCTTGCTCGGTGGGAGCGCCCATCGGATCGGCGAGCACCACGAGCGGCTCGTCGAAGCCTTCGGCGTGGATCTCGAGAGCATGCGTCGAGGCGTCGATCGGCGCAGACTCGAGCGGGAGCTCGACGACCTCGTTCGCGATCGACACCCACGCGAGGTATCCGCGTTCCCGGCGTTCGAGGCGGAGCGTCGTGATGACCGGTAGTGGTGTCGGCGCGCTCATCGAAAACAGGGGGACGACATCCGTCCCGGGCTCGCCATGACACCATTCCGCTCGGGGAAGCGCAACGAAGCGTCGGGCACGACGCACGACTGCGTCGGGCTCATGCTCGAGCTTGCTCCGGTGCTCAGCGCCGGCGTCGCGACGCGCTCTCCCGATTCGCCGGCCGCTCTTGCGCCGGCGGCACGGACCGCCGCCGATCGAACATCAGGTGCTCGCCCGAGCGACGTCGGCCGAAGCGGATGGACAGGAACCTCGCGAGCACGTCGAGATCGAGCGGACGCACGAAGCAGGCGTCGAGCTCGCGAGGTGGCTGGACGTCCACGTCGGCATAGCCGACGACGATCGCGGCCCTCCGCGCGCGCAGCGTCTGCGCGAGATCGAAGAACGAGCCGTCGTGCAGCCCGAGATGCCCGATGAGCCCGTCGGGTTCCACGGCGTCGAGCACGGCATACGCTTCGAGGCACGAGGCCGCGCAAACGGCGTTGAAGCCTTGCGTCAAAAGCCAGCGCGCGAGCTCGTCGGCGGCCTGTCCGTCGTCATCGACGACCAGCAGCAGAGGAGCCGTCCGACGCATCCTCATGAGTATAGCGCATCGCGAGCGATGCACCTGTTCCGAATCGTGCGAGCTCGCCGTCAATCTGACGATGTGGCCCCGGACGGCGCATCGCTCGTCGCTGTGCGCGTCGTCCCGGTGGTCACTTCAGCGACCGGTGCGTTCGTCGAGGCGCTCGGCAGGTCCACGGTGAATGTCGCGCCCTTGCCCGGCGCGCTCACGACGGAAATCGTCCCGCCGTGCGCGGACACGATCTCGCGCGCGATCCACAGCCCGAGCCCGAAGCCGCCCCGGTCGCGGGCCGAAGGCGCACGCTCGAACTGGTCGAAGATTCGTTCGAGGTCGTCGGGCGCGATGCCGATGCCCTCGTCGATCACGCGCAGGCGCACTCCATCGACGTGATGTTCGCAGGTGACGCGAATGGGCCGCCCGTCGCCGAACTTGATCGCGTTCGAGAGCAGGTTGCTGATCACCTGATCGAGGCGGCGCGGATCCCAGACGCCCTTGCACTGGGTCTCGGTCGTGACGGTCATGGACACGTTCGCGCGAGCAGCCTCGTCCGCGAACCGCTCGCCGACGTCGCATACGAGCTCGGAGAGGTCCATCGGCTCCGGTTCGAGCACGAGCCTTCCAGCCGTCACGCGCGTCACGTCGAGGAGCGCGTCGAGCAGCCGGTTCAGCCGATTCGTCTGTTCGAGCGTCTTCTGCACTCGGTCGGCTGCGGACTTCGGCGAGAGCGCGGCTGCAGCGAGCGCGCGTTTCAGGCTCTCGAGCTGCAGCACGACGGTCGCCAGTGGGGTGCGCAGCTCGTGCGCGGCGACGGAGAGGAAGTCGTCGCGTGCCTGCACGGCCTCTCTCGCCGCGCGATAGGCACGAGCATGGCCGATCGCGGTGCCGGCGCGCCGTCCGAGCTCTCGAGCGAGGCCGATGTCGCGATCGTCGAACGTGCGCCGCGACTCGGCCGACATCAGGACAATCGCGCCCTCGACGCCGCCTCCTGCGACGAGGATCGGCGCGCAGAGGATCGAGCGGATCTGAAGGGTGCGAAGGTATTCGAGGTGAGCGTCGTCGCGTGCGCACGCGACGAGGTCCTCGTCGGTGACTTCCTGGAGGAGCAGCGGCTCGCCGGATGCGATCACGCGAGCGACAGGTGAGTGCTCGTCACGCCTCCGCCGCGAGCCGAGACCCTGCCGGGCTCGATTTCGCACCGCTGGATCGGCGTGCGCGACGGCGAGCGTGCGGAGCTCACCGCGCGCGAGAAGCTCCACGACGGACCAGTCCGCGAACGCCGGAACGAGCGCGTCCGCTACGCTCCGCAACGAGGTCTCGTAGTCGAGCGACGAGGACAGCTCGTCGGTCGCCTTCTCGAGGAGGTGCGCCGCCTGCTTCTGTCGATGCGATGCGGTGACGTCATGGATGACGTTGATGACGAGCTCGGGAGCTCCGGACGCGTTCTGGATCGCGTCCGCGCGGACGACCGTCCATGTCGTGACGCCGGTCGAGCGATCGAGGGCGCCGACGAGGAGCGGCTCCGGCTTCTCGCCCGAGAGCGCGCGCCGTCCGGGAAGCATCGCCGGAGTGACCGGCGCGCCTGTCTCGTCGATCATCTCGAAGCGCGCGAGGAGCTCGTCGCGCGGCATCGCGAGCATGGCCTCGGCGTCCGAGAGACCGCACAGCCGAGCGGCCATGTCGTTCGCGTAGACGAGGCGTCCCTCGGCGTTCTGTACGGTGACGCCGTCCGAGATATCGCGGAGCAGCGAACCCGCTTGTCCGAGCCACCCATCGCGGTCGCCCCCGAGCCCGCTCATTCCTTCCGCATTGCTATCACGCCGTTCGCGCGGAGGTTCGGGATTTCGAATACTGACGACGCACGGACGCATCGCGCGGAAAACATGCACGGAAATGCATGCGATGGGGGGCTGCGCACACCCGTGACACTCCGGGGCGCGATGCGACTGCGGCAAAAACCGTGTAGCAGAACGACACGGTTTTCGGGGATCGGCGGACGCGCGATCGAGCACTTGACCGAGGTGTCCTTTTCAACAGCTACGAGGTACCAACCTTGCTTACAGCACCACCGTGGTCCCGCTCGTTGCAGTATCCGGGGCCGAGTGCGTCGATGCGCTGTCGATCGCCGGCTTCTCGCTGACCGCACGGAACCCCACCGCGGTCACGCTGACGAAGGGCCTGCGCGTCGTCGTCGTCCCCGATGTCGCGATGCTCAGCCCCGACGACCTCCTTGCCATCCTCCGCACCGCCGGCGTCCCGTATTCGGAGTTCCTCGATCTGCTGAGCGAGACCCCGACGGACCCGGCGATCTCGCGCCTGCGTCCGTCGCCGTCCAGCGTCCCGCGGTGAGCGGCCGACGAAGAGCATCGACGTCGATGACCCGACGTCGATGGGCGCTAGTCAGTCCAAGACGAGGGAGAGCGCGCGCCGACCGGTGAGCATCGCCGGACTCCGCCCTCTGTCTTCGAAACCTGGCGACCGGACGCGTCGTTCGCGAACGCGACGGTTGGGCTAGGCTGCGTTGGAGATGGCGTGCATGAAGTGGTGGCTGGCCGCATGGCTCGGTTGTATCGGTGCCGCCGTCGTCTCTTCCGCCGCTCACGCCGCCGAGCCGCGACCAATTGCGGTCCGGACCTCCGAGGCCGTGCATGCCGGGTGCCCCACCGAACCGAGCCTATTCGATCGCGTCGAGGCGCAGCTCCCGCACATCTACAGGGCTGCCCCCGGCGAGCCGGCGATCAGGCTCGAGCTTCGCGTCGAGCAACGTGGGGGCACGACCCACGGTACGCTCACCTTCGTCGTCGGTGATGTCGAGGAAACGCGAGACGCCTCTTCGGCATCGTGCGACGAAGTCCTTTCGGCGCTCGGCATGATGGCGGCGATCGTGATCGGCGAAGAGAGCGCGCGGATCGACGCGTCGCCGCCCCGAGACGAGGTCGCCGAGCCGCCCGCGCGCCAGGACGTGCCCGTCGAAACCCCACCGAGGACAGCGCGGGCGGAGCCCGCTCTCCCAGGCATGACGACGGGCCGCCCGCGGCCACAACGTCGGACGGCGCGGCTGACCTGGGCGGTCGGGGCAGGAGCGGAGAGCGACGCCACGATTGGGCGCGCCTTGCTCGCGAAGTGGTTCGCGCAGGCGACGTTTCCGCATGCGTTGGAGCCGACGTTGCGACTCGGCTTCTCTCGGAGCATACGCTCCAACCTGCACTCCAAGTTTGGCGCCGTCTCCGCGCAATGGGCCCAGCTCACGTTCGCGTCGTGCGCGACGGCGTGGAGGGGAGCGGGGGTAGGGGTCGCCCCCTGCCTCGAGCTCGAGGCGGGGACCCTCGCGACGAGCGTCGCGGCCGCTCCGTCGGCACGAACCTTCTCTTTTCTCTGGTGGTCGGCGGGAGCTTCGGTCACCGTGGCCCGCCGTGTTCTCGGCCCACTTTCGCTCGAGGCTGCGTTCGGAGCGCGAGCGCCCCTGATCCGGGACGAGCTCTATTTCGAGCCGAACATCGTGGTCCACCGCGTCCCTGCGATAGTCCCGTACGGAGCCGTTGCCCTGGTCGTCGATTTCCGCTGAAGCCGATCGCCGGCGCGGCTCGTCGAGGGGAACGCATTTTTCGGGATACGGATGAAGCGAGCGAGCATTGCTCCAAGTAACCACGTGCTCGTTGCCTCCGCCGCAAAGACCTCGTCGCCCGAGGTCGGGGACCTACCCCACGATGAGCAGCGCTCGCGCCACGAGCGGCTGCGGCGGATCGCGATCGAGGAGTATGAGTTCGTCTGGCGCTCACTGCGCCGGCTCGGCGTCCGGCCTCCCGAGACCGACGACGCCGCGCAGCAAGTCTTCGTCATACTCGCCCGCAAGCTGGCGAGCGTCGGGCAGGGCAAGGAGCGGAGCTACGTCTTCAGCATCGCCATGCGTGTCGCCTCGACGATGCGCCGCCGTCAGGCCAAGAGCCTCGAAGTCCCCGACGAAGGAACGGAATCGCTGCCCGCCGTCCTGCCCTCCGCCGAGTCGGACCTCGATCGCGCGCTTGGTCGCGCGATCCTCGATGACATGCTTGCGCGGATGTCCGAGGAGCGGCGCGCAGCGTTCGTCCTCGTCGAGCTCGAGGAGCTGTCGGTCGTCGAGGCTTCCGAGGTGTTGAACGTCCCGCCGGGGACGGTTGCTTCTCGCGTGAGCCGAGCACGAGAGGAGCTTCGCGCCGCCATCGTCCGACTGCACGCCCGGGGTCAAGGAGTCTAGCGTGGCCGAGCAATCCAGCGAACGGAAAACTACGTACGACGGCCTTCCGCTTTCCGCCGAAGGACTCGAGCGCTTCGTGCTCGATACGGCACGCGACGACATTCCGTCTTCCGAGGCCAAGGCCCGCCTGCTCGCGTCCACCGACGCGCTGCTCGGTGACGTTCATGAGAGTGCGGGTAGGCGATGGCTCTCAGGCAGGGCTGGACAGTTCGTGGGGTTGACGCTGCTTGCGGGCGGGGCGCTCGTCGCCGCCTTGGTGCGTTCGAACGCTGCATCCAGTTCCGAGACGCGCTTTCTCGTGGCACCGGTTTCGACGCACGCCGCACTGACCGAACCGTCACCAGAAGAGTCCCCCGCGCCCATGAGGCGCGCGCTTGACGTCCCGATGGCGTCGCCAGAGCCAGCCGCCACCTCGAGTGACCGTCCCGCCAGCGCTCGCTCGCCCGAGCGGCGTGGCTCGTCCGCAACCGCTCGCGCCACTGCACAGGGAACCCGGTCGACCTCCACGAACGAACGTTCGCGGTCCACGCTCGACCGCGAGATCGCACGCATCACCGCCGTACGTGGGGAGCTCGCGGCCGGCGCTCCCGAGCGGGCCCTCGCGGAGCTCGCGGCCTACGAGAGCGAGTTTCCCACGGGCGCGTTCAAGGTCGAAGTCGTCGTCCTCCGAATCGAGGCGCTCGTGCGCAGTGGGCGGACGGCCGAGGCGCACCGTCTCGGAGAGCGCTTCCTCGCGCAGCGTCCCCACGGAGCGTCTGCGCGACGGGTGCGGCTCACGCTCAATAGTACTGCTCCGCCGGACGACGATCGTTCGCCGTCGGATTGACCGCCTGGCGATGCCCAAGGAGGCTCCGTGAAAGGTCGCATGCTCGGGCCCGCGCTGGCCCTTCCGATCGTATTTCTCGTCACCCCGTCCTGCATCAGTCCCAAGTCGCTCGGCAGAGCGTTCATCGACGAAGACGCGTCGGCCGGACCGAACGATTCGTTCTTCGCTCCCGACGCCGGCCGCGTCATCGACGCGGCCGCGAACGACGAGCTCACGGCGTACTGTCCTTCGAGCGAGTGCCCGGCAGGCTGGACGACCTGCTCGACCTCCCGGTTCCCGTGTGACGTGAACCTCCGCTCGGACCCCCGAAACTGCGGGGCATGCGGCAATGCGTGTGCGGAGGGGACGTTCGGGAGCACGTCCTGGGTTTGCGCGGAAGGCAAGTGCGTCATGGTCTGTGGGAAGCCTTCTCTGGACTGCGATGGCTTGCCGGACAACGGCTGCGAGGTCTCCGGAACGACGAACGACGACTGCGGCGCGTGCGGGAAGAAGTGCGAGGACCCGGCCAAGCCATGCCTCGGACAGCCCAACTACGCCGACCGCTACGATTGCGGATGCCCGCCCCCGTACATCTACTGCAATGGATATTGCCTCAACCCGACGAACGACGACGAAAACTGCGGGAAGTGCACCAATGCATGCGATCCCACCGGCGGCGGAAAACCGATGTACGATAATGGGCATTATGGCTGCCTCAATTCGGAGTGTGGCAAATTCAAATGTGACATGTTCTGGGGGGACTGTGACCACGAGGTCACGACAGGCTGCGAGACACTCCTCGTCACGCCCGAGAACTGCGGCGGCTGCGGGATCCAGTGCGCACCCGGGCAAGAGTGCATCCTCGACGAGATGCTCGCCGCCAAGTGCATGTGCCCTCCCGGGAAGACGCTCTGCAACAAGGAGTGCTACGGAGATCTTTGCACGGGCGTATGCCGTGATTTGACCTCGGATCCGAACAACTGCGGCGCCTGCGGATTTCCCTGCGTGACGGAGGCCGCATACAGCACCGGCGTTTGCAACTTCGGGACGTGCGGGCGAAAGTGCCTCGCTGGACGCGCCGACTGCAACGGCAACGAGGTCGACGGATGCGAGATCGACACCAATACCGATCCCCGCAACTGCGGCGCGTGCGGCCGGACTTGTGATCTTCTCGCAGGTCAAGCTTGCGTCGGAGGCGAGTGCGTCGTCGAGCCCTGCAACATCGACAGCGATGCTGGAGTGGAGGCGCGATGAGCACGCTGCGAACGCCGGCGACCCTCATCTTGTTGACCACGGCCTTCGGTGGAGCATTCGCCTGCGCCACGAGCGACGAGCCGCCTGGAACCGAAGAGCCTGAGCCCATCGCTCTGCCATCCCTGGACGCCGGAGAGACCGCGGTGGATGCCGCGGCCGAGGCCGACGCGCAAGGGTGTGACGGCGAGTGCGGGTACTTCCCCGAAACGTGCGATGTCGACGTCCTCTGCTCGACGGGCCCTTTCGAGGCGTCGATGGGCAAGCCATTCGATCCTCGCACGCGGATCAACGTCATTCGCGGGCGCTCCGCCGACGATGTTTGGGTCGCCGGAGCGCTCGGCGCGCTCGCTCACTTCGACGGGAAGACCTGGACACGTTTCGAGCTCGGCACCCCCGAGACGCTCCGCGCGCTCTGGATCGGTGACTTCGGCGAGATCGCGATCGGCAAGTTCGACAAGCTCTACCAGCGCGAGGGCCACGACTGGCCCGGGTTGGTCGGAGGATCGGGGATCTGGCAGGTGGCGCGCCTCGAGTCGTGCTGGTCGATGCCCGAGTGGAGCTCGGCGTGGTGCGCGACGGTCGCGAACGAGTACGGAAAAACAACCGGCCTTTGGCGACTCGATTTCGTCTCCCCCGATATCTCCGAACGAGCAGGGATCGTCAACGACGACTGCCGCCTCGCCGGCTGCACGCAGATGCTCGCAATCCATGGGCTCTCGGCCGACGAGCTCTGGGCGGTGGGGATGACCGGCGCAGTCGTTCGTATCCACGACGCCTCGAGCGACGTGCCGACTGTGGAGGCGTACAACAGCCAGACGTGGAACGCCCTGCGAGGCGTGTGGGAGACATCCGATGCGGAGGCGTGGGCCGTCGGCGTCGGTGGAACGATTCGTCACTATACCGGTACGCGCTCCTGGGAGATCGTGAAGGATCTACCGACGACGAAGGATTTGAACGCCGTATGGGCATCGTCACCGAGTGACGTATGGGTCGTCGGCAACGACGGCGTCGTGTTGCATTACGATGGCGCCGCCTGGACCCGCGTGAAGATCGCCGGCCTCGGGATGCGGCGTCCGAACCTCACGACGATTTGGGGCGCGTCGGCCGCTCACTTCTGGATCGGAGGAGACGGCGTGTTCCTGTCCCTCGGAGGTAAGCCATGAGAGCCCGCTGGTTCGTACTCGGCGGCCTCATCGCCTCCGCCGCCGGCGCTTCGGCTGCGTGCGCGGACTCGGAAGATGCAGGCGGCATCCACACCGGCACATCGGACCCTCCTCCCGTCGTCTCGAACGACTCCGGGCCGGAAGCGAGCGCGCCGGGCGAGCGCCCCGGGAGCGACGCAGGCCTCGACGCCGATGCTTCTCGCACGCGGTGCAGCTCGGCGGGTTGGTGCGTCACCGCGCTGCCCGACGTCGACCTCGAGCTGATGGACATCTGGCCGCTCGAACGTCGCGCGTTCGCGATCGCCGACAGCCCGACGCTCGGCATCAGGGTCCTCGAATGGAACGCGGACACCGACGCGTGGGGATACATCGACGACTATACCCAGAACGAGCCCGGCCTCGGGCTCTACACGGGCGGGATCTGGGCGCCCAGCGACGACGAGGTCTATTTCGGCGTCGGGCCCGGGTACATCTATCACGGTATCCGCGGAGCCATCGGCTGGACTTGGACTCGGCAGAAAGTGCCCAACAACAACCTTGCCGCCGGCGCGATGGAAGCCGCCGCCGACGTCCAGATCGTGGAGCGAAGCAGCAACGCCAAGCTCACTTCGCTCGGCATCTGGGGCTCGAGCGCCAGCGATGTCCATGCCTATTATGCAAACACGATTTACCATCGAGAGGTCGTCGACGGCAGTCCCGGCTGGGTCGAGGCGTACAAGATCGCCGACAAGTCATCGGGGGCCGACGTCGTTCGATTCTTCGGAGCTTCTGGGCGGTCGGCAGACGACGTCTGGTTCATTGGGAATCGTACTCCAAATTCGACCAGCATTTGCCCGATCGTCGTTCGGAAGACAGCCGGGACCTTCACGCGTATCGCCGACACGTCCGGCTTCCTTTGCTCGCCACAGGCTGGGTACCTGTACCTGGGCACGCTCGCGCTGTGGGACCTTCACCCGGTCTCCGCGACCGAAGCCGTCGGCCTAGGTCCTTACGGAAGGCTCACGCGAATCCAGTTCGACGGCACGAGCTACACGTCGACGAACCTCATGATCCCGAAAGGAGCGGCCGACTCCCAGATCTTTTATTCGCTCTGGGCGAGCGGAAGCGAAGTTTGGATGAGCGGAGCCAGTCGCGTCGTCGTGGGCTCGAACATCTGGAGTGGAGGGGGCTTCGGACTCTCGACGATCGCCTCCGATGAATGGAATCCAGGATATCCACTCTTCCGGATTCGAGGGGCGTCCACTTCCAACCTCTGGGCCATCGGTGCGCGCTATGCCTACCACAAGTCGACTCCTTGACCCGCGCTCGGTGCGACGCGGACTCTGCCCCGTGCTGCTCGGCGTGACGATCGCCGTGGGCGCCTGCGCTGCCGTCGCGGGCTGCTCGAGCTCGGAAGAGCCCCTTCGCGGGGAGCCGTACGCGAGCGATGCCGCTCCGGAGGTCGGCGATGTGCCGCCGGGCGTGGTCGCCGATGCCGGGATCGACGTGATCGTCCGCACGCCAGAGCCCTTCGACGGCGGACCCTTGCCGGTCGTGTGCGCACAAGAGCCGTGCGCGACGGCGCTCGTCACGACCTTCGGGAGGAACCTCGGCGACTGGGGCGAAGGGTTCTGCGTCCTGCTCCGCGACGAGACGGTCGCCTGCTGGGGCGCCAATGGCGCCGGCCAGCTCGGTCGTGGGGCGGACTCGCTCTACGATGACCCGACGGCCGCCCGCGTGAGAGGGCTCGAGCACATTCGGCAGCTCGATCATACCTGCGGCATCGATCGAGACGGCAGCGTCTGGTGCTGGGGTACGGGCCCGCATCTCGAGGGCGGGAGCGGCAAGGCGACGACCGATCGTGATCCGGTGAAGCTGCCGCTCGAGGACGTCACGACCGTCGGCATCAGCCCGTTCGTTGGTTGCGCCGTCGTCCACGGCGACGTCGTCTGCTGGGGGCGCAACGCTTTCGGACAGCTCGCGCCGCTGCTGAAAGCGGACGAGAACGCGCTCATGGCCATCACGCCGATCGAGCTGCCGCCGGGCGCGCCGGTACGAAGCCTGGTCGTGTCGAACGCGGTGTTCGCGCTTCGTGAAGACGGCTCCGTCGTGAGCTGGGGCGCGAACCCTCCGCTCGCGCGTGTCTCGTCTCTGTTCCCGGATCCTTACCCGGCCTCCATCGCCCTCGCCGATGTCGCTTCGATCACGTCGTCGGCCGACAGCGCGTGCGCGGCGGTCCTGGGTATCGGCTACTGCTGGGGTGACGTCCAGGAGAGGCTGTACGAGCTGATCCCCGACGATGCCCCTCGGATCGACCGAGCGCTCCCTGAAGCCGTCGTTGCACCGGAGCCGCTCGTCCGCATCGATACGACACGTCCGCTCGTCTCGAGGTACTACCAGGCGTCGCTCGACGTCATCCCGCAACGCTGGTGCGGAGTCGGAGCGAGCGGCGACGTCTACTGCTGGGGCTACAACCGGAACGGCCAGGCCGGGGACGGCACGAAGGCCGACGTGGTCGGCGATCCCGTCAAGGTCCAGGGGCTGCCGGGACCCGCAACCGACGTGAAGACGACGCCGACGGCCACGTGCGCACTACTGACGAGTGGGAAGGTCTATTGTTGGGGATCCAACTACTACGGGCAGCTCGGCCACACACCACACAAGAAAGCGAGCCTGGTCCCGCAGGAGGTCGCGCTTCCATGAAGCGAGCGAATGTTACGTCTCATGCTCTCGCCGGCGCGCTCCTCGCCGTCGTGAGTACGATGGCCATCGGCGCTTGCAGCGGGGCGCGGAACGAGTTCGACAATCCGGACCCGCCCTTCGCGAACGAGCAAGACGCGGAGGTCCCCACGCCTCCCGAGTGCAAGCGCCGTTGCACGATCGACTTCCGCTCGGTGATCGATTGCGACGGCGACGTCATCGAGAAATGCTCCGAAGACCAGGCCTGCGGCGCGGGTTCATGCCAGGAACCGTGCGCCGCCGCGGCGGCCGAGCCGAGCTCGATCGGGTGTGACTTCTACATGCAGCGCCCAATGTTCGGTGGCGTCAGCGACTTGGCCCCCGGCTGCTATGCCGGCTTCGTCCTCAACATGTCGACGAAGCCGGCGACGGTGTCGATGGAATTCAAGGGCCAGTCGCTCGATCTCAGCCACGCGCTCTACCGAGCGGAGGTTGGGACCGCCAAGCTCGAGCCGCTCGACGGTCCGATCCCTCCGGGGGAGAGCGCGGTGCTCTTCCTCGCGGACAAGGATCCCGATGCGCCGCTGAATCCGGCGAGCGAAGCCTTTTACGTCGGGTGCCCGAGCGGCGTCGTTCCGGCGACATCCCACAGCAGCGATCTCCCGGGGTTCACGGGCATCGGAAGTGCGCTGCGTGTGAAGACGAGCGCTCCGGTGAGCCTGTCGACTTCGTTCCCATTCGGTGGTTCGGCCTCGTTCTTGACGACCGGCACGCTCGTGCTGCCAGTCTCGTCGTGGGGAACCGAGAACATCTTGATCAGCCCCTGGGAGACGCAGGGACCCTATCTGGATCCGGGCGCGCAGATCCTCGCCGCCGAAGACGACACCGAGGTCACGATCGTCCCGAAACGAGCGATCCAGGACGGCGACGGCGTGAAGGGAGGGCCTGCCAACGTTCCCATCAGCTATCGGCTCAACAAGGGCGAATATCTCCAGCTCGTTCAGAGCGAAGAGCTCACCGGAAGCTACATTTCGTCGAACAAGCCGACGAGCATCGTCGGGATCCACGCTGCCGCGAACGTCCCGTCGAACAGCGCGGCAGCCGACGTCTTGGCGTCACAGATCCCTGCCTTCGAGCATTGGGGGAGCGAGTACGCCGCTGCTGGATACCACCCGCGCGCGCTCGGCGAGAGTGAGTTGATGATTTACCGTATCGTCGCTGCTCGCGACGGGACGCGGCTCGACTACGATCCGGTCGTTCCTGCCGGCGCGCCGATCACCCTCGAGGCTGGCGATGCCGTGAATTTCGAGGCGGGCGTAGGGGAGGCGTTCGTCGTGAGGAGCCAGGACCCCGAGCACCCGATCTACCTCGCCGCGTACATGACCGGTAGCGGCCTCGAGTTCAACACCGGCACCGGCGGCCTCGGTGATCCGGAGTTCGTCAATGTCGTGCCGTCGGGACAATATCTCAACAGGTACTCGTTTTATGCCGACCCTTCGTATTCGGACACCTCGCTCGTCCTGATACGCAAGAAGGATAACGGCAAGTTCGAAGACGTCTCGGTCGAATGCGCGGGAAAGCTCACGGACTGGAAGCCGATCGGAGCACGCGGACAATACGAGTTCACGCGCGTGAAGATCTCGACGAACTTCGAGCACGGCGATGCGTTCGACGCGGGCACGTGCGACTATGGGCTCGTCCGCACCTGGAGCGATGGCCCGTTCACCGCGACCATCTGGGGGATGAGCTTCTGCGTGAGCTACGCGTACCCCGGGGCGATGGCAGCGAGGAAGCTCGTCTCTACCCCGCTTCGCGGGCCGCGGTGACGTCGCGCATCGACGAGCTCCGAGAGGGTGCAGATCCACTACGGGCGAAAATTGATCATGGGATCCGAGCCCGAGCCCGAGCCCGAGCCCGTGACCGCGCCCGATGGCGAGAAGCTTCGAGGGACGCTGATTTCGGGCTCGGTCACGGGCTCGGGCTCGGCTCGGTTGCCCAACGTGGATATGCACCCTCTCCGAGACGCCGGAGGGGTGCCTCGCGCTGCTCAGTCCGAGACGAGCAGGGCGACGGGAAGGTCGCGGAAGAGCGTGGCGAGGGGCAGTCCGTTCGGGCCGACGGCGATCTCGCGATCGTCGGTGAGGACGTCGCGCCAGCGGCCTTCGGGGATGGCGATCGTGCGGTCGCCCCAGACGTCGCCGCACGCCCAGGGGGCGCGTCCGCCCGTCACGCGGTACGGGAAGCGTGTCCCTGCGCAGACGACGGCGCCGGCGTCGTGCTCGCGCGCGAAGGCGACGATCTCGTCGCCGGCGTCGATCGGGCGATAGTCGCCCTCGAGGAAGATGCGCGACTTGGCTCGTCGGAGGCGCAGCCCGCGCGAGAGCACATGCAGCTTGATGCGCCCGTCACGGAAGCTACGGGCGAGCTCGCGGACGTTCGCGCCTTCGAGCGAGGCGAGATCCTTCCGCAGTCGCGCGTAGTCGACAGGCGTTCGATTGTCGGGGTCGACGAGGCGGAAGTCCCACGTCTCGGTGCCCTGATACGTGTCGGGGACGCCCGGCGACGCGATCTTGAGCACGACCTGCAAGAGGCCGTTCGATGCTCCGTAGGTCGCGATGGCCGTCGCCTTCGCGTCGAGGCTCTCGAGGAATGCTTCGTCCGCGAGGAGGTTCTCGACGTAGCTGCGGAGCGCTCCTTCGTAAGCGTCGTCCGGCGCGAGCCAGCTCGTGTTCTGCTTCGCCTCGCGCGCCGCCTTGATCATGTACTCCGTCAGCCGGCGTGTGAAGCTCTCGTCCGGGCCGTGCGCGAGTGGATACGCGCCGAGCGCCGTCTGGAAGAACAGATACTGATCGGACATGCTCGGGGCGCGCGGGACGTCGGATCCTTCCTCGTCGATCGACGACATGTAACGGGCTCCGAGCTCCTGCCACTCGCGGACCCACGTCGCGAAGGCCTCCGGGATCTCGCTCAGCACGGCGAGCCGAGCGCGCACGTCCTCGCCGCGCTTCGTGTCGTGCGTCGACGTCGTCGTCATCGTTCGCGGCCAGCGCGCGAGCCGCTCCGAGTTCATCGCGTGGAACGCCGGGATCGAGACGCCGAAGCGATCGGGGGAGCCTCCGACCTCGTTCAGCACGACGAAGCGCACGTACGTGTAGAAGGCGGTGTCCTCGACGCCCTTCGCGACGACCGGACCCGTGAGCTGCTGGAAGCGCATCGCGAACTCGGCCCGGTCCTTGTCCTCGTCGCGCTGCCTGTCGAAGAGGATCTGATCGCGGAGGAACGCGAACACGGACGGATTGACCTCGGGGTTCTTCCTCCGAGCGACGCGGATCGCACGGGTGACGATCTGCACGTCCGTCGGCTCGTGCGAGCCGTCGGGACGCACGTATGTCCGGTAGACCGGGAACGCGGCGATCGTCTCGCCGATGGCACGCCGCAACGTGGCGAGCGTGAAGTCGCGCGAGCGGCGATCGCGCATCGCGATGCGTTCGAGCCGGAGCGCCAGCATCTGGAGCTCGCTCGCGAGGCTCGAACGAAGGATTGTGCGCTTCGAGTCGAAGGCGTGCTCGCCGAACGCACGCGTGTCGCCGACGACCTCGCGGTAGAGCCGAGTGAAGTGCTCCTCGGATCGCGGGTCGACGAGGAGCCCATTCGCGGCTGCGAGGAAGTCGTATCCGGTCGTGCCGTCGATCTGCCACGAGGTCGGAAGCGACTCGTTCGTCGACAGGATCTTCTCGGCCGTCACCCAGATGGGCGCGCCGGGACGAGCTTCAGCGAGCGACTTGCGAAGCTTCTCGAAGTAGCCCGCCGGATCATAGAGCCCGTCGACGTGATCGAGTCGGACGCCTTGGAGCCGACCCTGCGCGACGAGCTGCAGGAGCTGCTCGTGCATGTCTTGGAAGACGGCGTCGCATTCCATCCGGATCGCGGCGAGGTCGTTGATCTCGAAGAAGCGCCGGTAGTTGATCTCCTCCATCGCCACGCGCCAGTAGGCGAGGCGGTACATCTGATCGACGAGCAGCTGATCGAGATCGTCGAAGCTTCGCGGATCGGCGGGGTCGCCGTTCATCCGCACGACCTCGTCGTCGATGACCCGCGCGATCTTCTCGTTTTCGGAGATGAGCGCGGCGAGGCGGCGCTTGAGGACCTCTTTTTCGCGCGCACGCTCCTTCGGCACCTCGAAGGCGAGACGCGCGAGCCCGCTCGCGATGCTCTCGAGGTCCTGCCGATGCGGGTCCTCGGGCGGCAGATCGAGCTTCTCGATCGCGCGCATCAGCACGGGCGCCGTGGTCGGCGGATTCACCGGGAAGCACTTGTCGTAGTAGCGGATGCAGAAGCTGCCGCCTTCGCGCTCGAGCTTCAGCTCGCCCTTCTCGAGCACCTCTCCGTATTGCGCGCCGAGCACCGGAAGGAGGACCTTGCCGCGAAGCGCTTCCTTCGGCGGGTTCCACTCGATGTCGAAGTGATCGGCGTAGACCGACGCCGGCCCGTTCTCGAGCACGTCGTGCCACCACTTGTTGTGCGGCGATGCCGCCATGTGGTTCGGCACGAAGTCGACGATGTGCCCCATCTCGCGCGCGGCGAGCGCCTCGGTCCAGTCGCGGTGCTCCTCGTCGCTGCCGAGCTCCGGGTTCAGCCGTTTCGGATCGACGAGGTCGTAGCCGTGCGTGCTCCCTCGCTGCGCGGTGAAGTACGGCGATGCGTACACGTGCGAGATGCCCAGCTCGTGGAGGTACGGGACGAGATCGCGTGCAGCACTGAAGCCGAGCTGCGCATGAAGCTGGATCCGGTACGTGGCTGCGATCTTCATCGGATGCTGAACGGGGGACTCTTGTTCGTCTTGTCGGTCGTGTGGATGAACAGCTTGAGCGAGCGCGGGACGAGGTCGGTTCGGTCGCCGTGGCGGCCGGTCTCCTGCGCGGCGTCGTCGCTGGTGTCGACGAGCAACTGCCAGACCTCGTTCTCCGGTCGTCCGGCCGCGTCGGTCACGCGCGGGAGGACGAACGAGAGCGGCACGTCCGAGCCGTTGAGCACGAGGAAGAAGTCGTCGTCGAGGATGCGATTGCCTTCCTCGTCGACGTCGTCGATGCCGCGCCCCGCGAGGAACAACCCCAGGCTCGCCGTCGCCGGATTGTTCCAGTCGACGTCGGTCATCTCCTCGCCGTCGTGGCGGTACCACATGATGTCGCGCACGTCGGTGCCGCGGATGCGACGGCCGCGGAAGAACTTGGCGCGATGGAGCCCGGGATGGTCTCGCCGGATCGCGACGAGCTTCTTCGTGAACGCGAAGAGCGCCTTCTGCTCCTCGCTCAGGTTCCAATCGAACCAGGAGATCTCGTTGTCCTGGCAGTAGGCGTTGTTGTTCCCGTGCTGCGTGCGCCCGATCTCGTCGCCCCCGCAGATCATCGGCGTGCCTTGCGACAGGAGCAGCGTCGCGAGCATGTTGCGCATCTGCCGCGCGCGGAGCTTCTCGACCTCGGGATCGTTGGTAGCCCCCTCGACCCCGCAGTTCCAAGACTGGTTGTCGTCGGCGCCGTCGCGGTTGTTCTCGCCGTTCGCCTCGTTGTGCTTCTCGTTGTAGCTGACGAGGTCGGCGAGCGAGAATCCATCGTGCGCGGTGACGAAGTTCACGCTCGCGAACGGCGCGCGCCCGTTCGATGCGTAGAGATCGCTCGACCCGGTGAGCCGATACCCGAGCTCTCCTGTGTCCCGTCCGAGCCCGCGCCAGAACGCGCGGATCGCGTCGCGGTACTTGCCGTTCCACTCCGCCCAGCCCGTCGGAAAGTTTCCGACCTGGTAGCCGCCGGCGCCGACGTCCCAAGGCTCCGCGATGAGCTTCACCCGGCTGATCACCGGGTCCTGGTGGATGATGGTGAAGAAGCTCGAGAGCTGATCGACCTCGTGGAGCGATCGCGCGAGCGTCGAGGCGAGATCGAATCGGAAGCCGTCGACGTGGACCTCGGTGATCCAGTAGCGGAGCGAGTCCATGATCAGCTGCAGCGTCTGCGGGTGGCGGACGTTGAGGCTGTTTCCGGTCCCCGTGTAGTCGAAGTAGAAGCGCGGGTCCTCGGCGACGAGCCGGTAGTACGTCGGGTTGTCGATCCCCTTGAACGCGAACGTCGGCCCGAGGTGATTGCCTTCCGCCGTGTGGTTGTAGACGACGTCGAGAATGACCTCGATCCCGGCCTGGTGCAGACGCTTCACCATCTGCTTCACCTCGGTCACGCCGGCGCCGGGGACGTCGTGTGAGCGATACAGCGGATGCGGAGCGAAGAAGGCGATCGAGTTGTAGCCCCAGTAATTCCTGAGTCCTTTGTCGAGGAGGAACTTGTCGTCGACGAAGCCGTGGATGGGGAGGAGCTCCACGGCCGTGACGCCGAGCTCCTGGAAGTGACGGATCATCGCGTCCGTCGCGAGACCGCCGAACGTCCCGCGGAGCTCCGGGGGCACCTCGGGATGGCGGATCGTCGCGCCGCGGACGTGCACCTCGTAGAAGACCGACTTGTGGAATGGGATCCGTGGCGGTGCGTCGTCGCCCCAGTCGAAGGACGTGTCGATGACGACGCCCTTCGGTGCGGCGCGCGCATCCTCGTCCCGACGCCGCAGGTCGTTGCCTCCGATCACGTCGTGCCCGAATGCTCCAGCGTTCCAGTCGACCGGGCCGTCGACCGCCAACGCGTACGGGTCGAGGAGCAGCACGTTGGAGTTGAAGCGAAGCCCTCGCTCCGGCTCCCACGGCCCGCTCACGCGGTACCCGTAGCGCTGCCCCGGACCGATGCCGGGGAGGTAGCCGTGCCACGTGAAGCCCGTTCGCTCGCGGAGCGGCACCCTCGTCTCGTTGCCGGCGTGGTCGATGAGGCAGAGCTCGATCGCCGTCGCGTTTTCCGAATAGATCGCGAAGTTGACGCCGTTGCGATCCCAGCTCGCGCCGAGAGGAGCAGGGGACCCAGGTAGGACGCGCATGAAGTGAGCGCGACTCGAAGCACGCGACGTGCCTCCGCATACTCGTCCGCGAGCGCCACGTGTGCTCCCGAGAACGCTCGCGCTTCACGCCGATCGTCACGATCGCTGCGGCACTCGGCGGGGGCGCCTCATCGAGGCAACTCGCCACGGAGCGGATTGACCCGCGGCTCGAGCATCGACGCGGAGATCGCGTCGAACACCGCGCGGAGCACGAGCGGAAGATGGCGCGACCACATGGGTACGGCGTTCGCATCAGGCGCCGCGCCCCATGACGTACTCCCGACCTGGCCTTCGTTCGACGACGAGCGTCGAAGCGGTTCTCAACACGCTCGAACACGAGAGGTATGCGCGAGGGGCGCTCCTTGTCGCATTCCTCGACGACCTCCGAGCCGTGGCGAGTGACGATCGCGCTCCGGACTCCACTCGCGATCTGCTTGCCCGCGCCGAGAAGGGCGAGATGAAGGACGGCGAATGGACCACACTCCTCGAGGAGCTCCGCGCCATCGTTCGCCGTGCGGCCTGACGACGTCGGTCATCCCGTACACGGTCGCCCGTCCGGGACGCGACCTGGCGACGTCGCTGGACGACAGACCTGACCGTCCCGTGACGGTTTGCTGACCATCTCCACATCGTTTCGGTTGGTCGTGAGAGCGGTTCGTCGGATTTCGATCCCACCCCGGGGATCCAGCCGTCCCAGGTGAACCGGACTTTCCGTCATGAACTTCGAAACATGCGCACGCAGGCGGCGTGGATTGCCCGCGAGCTAGAGTGCTTCGCCCCTGCCCCTTGCTGTGGTAGATGGCGGGCCGAAATGACCACGATCCACGACTACGTCACGTTCGCGGACAACGCGCTCGCCCACGCCTGGACCGGCAAGAAGGTCCCCATGTCCGACGTCTACGAGGCGTACATCGAGGGTAAGCTCGACATCCCGAGCGAGAAGTGGAACGCGTTCTGGGACGCCCGCAACCAGACGATGTCGTTCCGCCTCACCGACTCCCACGTGAAGTGGGCGGTGACGAACTTCATCCCCGAAGTCTTCATCCACTCGAAGTCGCAGGACAAGCGAGTCGTCGGCGACAACTACAACCGCGGAAACGACTTCTACGGCTGGTTCCTCGGCGAGTCGATGGTCTACACGTCGGCCTGGTTCCCGACGCCCGAGACCCCGCTCGAGCAGGCGCAGTACGCGAAGATCGACCACTGCTGCGACAAGCTCATGCTGAAGCCCGGCGAGACGCTTCTCGACATCGGGTGCGGCTGGGGAACCTTCGTCGCTCGCGCCGCGAAGGAGCGCGGGGTCGAGTCGCTCGGCGTGTGCCTCGCCGAGGAGCAGGTCGCGTTCGGCAAGGAGCGCATCAAGGCGTACGGCGTCGACGGCAAGGCGCGCGTCGAGGTGCGGGACTACCGCAACGTGACGGGCAAGTTCGACAAGATCGTCTCGCTCGAGATGGTCGAGCACGTCGGGCTCAAGAACCTGGATACCTACTTCTCGAAGGTGCACGAGCTCCTCGCGAACGACGGCCTGTTCGTCCTGCAGTGGACGGGGATCCGGAACCTGTACAACCCGCAGAATCCGATCTCGGCGATCACGATGCAGCCCGAGGACCTGATCTGGGGGCTCTTCATGAACCGCTACATCTTCCCCGGCGCCGATGCGAGCTTGCCGCTCTCCTCGATGCTCCGCGCCGCGGAGAAGGCGGGCTTCGAGATCGCCGACGTCGAGAACATGAGCCCGCACTACGTGCGCACGCTTCGCGCCTGGCGCGACATCTGGCAGTCGAACCGGGAAGCGATCGTGAAGAAGTACGGAGAGCGCATGTACCGCCTCTGGTACTTCTTCCTCCACTGGTCGGCGATCATCGGCGAGCAGGGCTCGGCGTTCACGTACAACGTGACGATGCACAAGAACCACAACTCGCTGAAGCGCGAGGCGCTGAAGATCCCGCGCTCCTGATGTAAGGCCCGTCCGCTCCGCGTCGCAACGACGCGGAGGGCGGCGACGGGATAGACGTGGGAAGCTGCATTCGCAGACCCACAACGGCCCGATGAGCCACGCGCTGACCGGGCCGTCGTCATTTGGAGCGCGGCGCGGGGGAGAGACCTTCGCGCCGCAATCTTCACGCGTCGAGCGTGCCCTTCTCGAGGAGCGACTTCAGCGCGTCGAGATCGCGCCGAACCCAATCCTCGTCCTCGACCATCTCCTCGTCCGTGCGTCCTTCCGCGCGGAACAGCGTCAGCGAGACCTCTGCGCCCGTGCCGTTCTGGACGACGCGGAGCGGGATGTAGATCTCGCCTCCTTCGTCCGGCATCACCCAGTGGTCGAGCACACCGTGCTCGTTCTGCCCCGAGAA
>JAEXCN010000126.1 GCA_023402175.1 Pseudomonadota bacterium
GGCCACGCGAGGGCGGGGGACCCGCCTCACGTGCAGCCATCATGCGAGCCTTCGCGCGCTCGCCCTCGTCGCCCTCGGGGAGCGGAAGGAGCTCGCGGCGCGAGAGACGGATCTTGCCGTCGCGGCCGACCTCGATGACCTTCACCTCGACCTCGTCGCCTTCCTTCATGACGTCGGTGACGCGCTCGACGCGCGTGTGCGCCATCTCGGAGACGTGGAGGAGGCCGTCGGTGCCCGGGAAGATCTCGATGAACGCACCGAAGTCGGTGATGCGCTGCACCGTGCCCTTGTAGGTTGCACCGACCTCCGGCTCCGCCGTGAGGCCCTTGATGATGTCCATCGCCTTCTTCACCGCGTCGGAGTCGCTCGACGCGATGTTGACGGTGCCGTCGTCCTCGACGTCGATCGCGACGCCCGTCTGGTCGACGATCCCCTTGATGGTCTTGCCGCCCGGTCCGATGATGATGCGGATCTGGTCCGGCTTGACCTTGAGCGTCGTGATCCGCGGCGCGTACTGGGAGAGATCCGCGCGCGGCTGGGCGAGGATCTCGTTCATCTTGCCGAGGATGTGCATGCGGCCTTCGCGGGCCTGATCGAGCGCCTGCGAAAGCACCTGGCGGTTGAGGCCGGCGATCTTGATGTCCATCTGGATCGCGGTGATGCCCTTGGCGGTACCGCAGACCTTGAAGTCCATGTCGCCGAGGTGGTCCTCGTCGCCGAGGATGTCGCTCAGGATGACGAACCGCGTGCTCGCCTGATCGACCGGGCCGTCGGTGATGAGGCCCATCGCGATGCCGGCGACCGGCGCCTTGATCGGGACGCCCGCGTCCATGAGGCAGAGCGAGCCGCCGCAGACCGCGGCCATCGAGGAGCTGCCGTTCGACTCGAGCGTCTCGGAGACGATGCGGATCGTGTACGGGAACTTCTCCTGCTCCGGGATCATCCGGACGAGGGCGCGCTCGGCGAGGGCGCCGTGACCGATCTCACGACGGCCGGGGCCGCGCATCGGCTTCGTCTCGCCGGTCGAGAACGGCGGGAAGTTGTAGTGGAGGAGGAAGCGCTTCCAGCGCTCGCCGGTGAGGGCGTCGATCTTCTGCTCGTCGGCGCTCGTGCCGAGCGTCGTCGTGACGACGGCCTGGGTCTCGCCGCGCTGGAAGAGCGCCGAGCCGTGCGTACGGGGGAGGATGCCCGCCTCGATCGAGATGTTGCGGATCGTCTTGCCGTCGCGGCCGTCGATGCGCTTCTTCTCGCGGAGCACGTAGTCGCGGACGACGTGATACTTGCGCTCGTCGAACTCCGCCTTGATGAGCTTCTCGTGCTCGGCGAACTTCTCGGCGCCGAGGTCGGCCGTGAGCGCGGCGACCATCGCGTCCTTGGCGGCCTTGTAGCCGTCGTAGCGCTTCTTCTTCTCCTTGATGAGAGAAGCTTCGAGGATCTGCTTGTCGACGAGCGGCGGGATCTTCGCCGCGACGTCGGCGGGCAGCGTCTTCGGCTCGAACGGACGCTTCGGCTTGCCGACGGCCGCGCGGAGCTTCTCGATGAGCTCGAGGATCGGCTGCGCCGCCTTGTGCGCGAACATCAGCGCGTCGATGACGTCGGCTTCCTGCGCCTCGGAGGCGCCGCCCTCGACCATCACGATCGCGTCCTTGGTGCACGCGACGATCATGTCGATGTCGCCCGCGGTCTGCTGCTCGAGCGTCGGGAACGCGACGAACTCGCCGTTCACACGCGTGACGCGGACGCCGACGAGCGGACCCGCCCACGGGATGTCCGAGATGTGGAGGGCCGCGCTTGCGCCGGTGAGCGCGAGCACGTCGGTCGGGTTGACCTTGTCCGTCGAGAGGACGGTCGCGATGATCTGCGTGTCGCCCTTGTAGCCCTCGGGGAAGAGGGGGCGGCACGGGCGATCCATGATGCGGCAGGTGAGGATCTCCTCGTCGCGGAGACGCCCCTCGCGCTTGAAGAAGCCGCCGGGGATCTTGCCTGCCGCGAACGTCTTTTCGACGTACTCGCAGGTGAGGGGGAAGAAGTCGAGGCCGGGTCGCTCGTCGCCGCCGACCGCGGTGACGAGGACGACGCTGTCGCCGTAGGTGACGAGAATGGAACCGTGAGCTTGCTTGGCGAGACGCCCGGTCTCGAAGGTCATCGGGCGCCCGTTGACCATCACGGACTCGCGAACGAAGGACATGTTTTACGCTCCTGGCGTTGGTCCCCACATGCGTGAGGACGGGTTGGGCCGCGATCAGCGGCGTTCGCCGGGCCTTCTTCGTCGAACCTTCGTTCCTCGGTTGATGAGCTCGAGCCGTCAGCTCGGGCGCATGAATCGAAGAGTGAAGGTGGTCTTGGTCAGCCCGGAGTTGGTGAAGCGGTACGAATAACGAAGAAGGGGACAGGCACTTTTCGTGCGCTGTCCCCTTCGGGAGACTTACTTGCGGAGGTTGAGCGCGGCGACGGTCTTGCGGTACCGGTCGAGGCTCGACTTCTTCAGGTAGTTCAGCAGCCGGCGGCGCTTCGAGACGAGCTTGAGAAGACCACGACGCGAGTGGTGATCCTTCGTGTGCGTCTTGAAGTGCTCCGTGAGGTAGCCGATGCGCTCCGTGAGGAGAGCAATCTGGACCTCGGGCGAGCCCGTGTCGGACTCGTGCTGGCGGAACTTCCCGACGAGCTCCGCTTTCTTCTCAGTGTGAAGAGGCATTTCCGTGACTCCCCCGGAAACATCGGCCGCATGGATTTGGCAAACGAACCGGGCGTGAAGGGCTTCCTACAGTCCGGCTCGCGAGAGCAAAACCAGAGGGGCCGCGTGGAGCGACCCGACCCGCCATCCGTTTCCCTTGCAATATTGCGCATGGGCTCGGCAGTGGGACGAGACGCGCGCGCAGTATAGGCGCGGGATTTGTCGCGTCAACAAGGCCTTTCCAGGATACGCTTCCGCTCTGCGATGGGGAGCACGCCTGCACGGATCACCCCAACTGGTGTCGATGGTTCGCCGCTCGGAACGACAGGGGCTGCGCGCCCCGCCGGGACGGACGACACCGAGCGGCCGCCGCCGATGACGCCCGAGGGAGGCGACGCCACCACGGCGGACGCGCTCCATCCTCTGCGGATGGGCTCTGATGCCTTTCCGCCCACCGGGATCGGTGAGGCCACGAAGGTGGGGCCGCCTCCGGACCCCGGCAAGCTGGCGGACGCTCGGCCCGTGGGCCCACCGACGCCGCGCGGCCTGCGTGCGGCGCCGATCTCGCGGCCGGGCGTGCCCGAGC
>JAEXCN010000298.1 GCA_023402175.1 Pseudomonadota bacterium
GTCCGGAGCAACCGGCGCGACGCACTGGTCGTGGCTCGACGACGAGTCACGCGCGGGAGAGGCGCGGCGACGTCGGCCAGCGTGACGAGACGGACTCGTCCGGGTTGGAGTTCTCGACGAGATCGAGCCAGTGCTCGATCTTGCCCGCGGAAGGTCCCTGCCAGTCCATGCGCACGAAGCGCTTGAGCAGCTGGGGCGTGTGGTCGCCACAACGTGCCTTGTCGCCGAAGGCGGCGCGCGCGCGATCGATCTCGGTCGCTGCGTCCTGCCATCGACGCTCGATCTGGGCGAGCCATGCGAGCGTCAGGTGTCGATGCTGTCGCGGCTCGGCCTCGTCGAGGACGATGCGCTCGCAGTCCTGGACGAGCTCCTTTGCGTCGTCGTCGCCCTTCGCGAGCGCGACCTGCGCGAGGAGAAGCCGCGCTTCGAGATCGCCCCAGGGATCCTGAAGGCGCTCGAAGATCTTTGCCGCGACCGACGCGTGCGCGCCGCCAGCTGCGAAGTCGTCGGTGTCGATCGCGATGAGCGCGAGGAGACGCTCGCACGCGGCCTCGCCGCGCGGGTTCATCAGCTCGCGGAACGCGGCGCGGGCCGAGAGCGCCCGAGCGCGCGCCGCATCCATCTCCCCTGCCCGGTGATCCGCATGGCCGAGGACGACGTCGCACTGGGCGATGCCGAGGCGATAGCCGATGGCGTCGAACGACTGACGCGCGTGGATGAGCAGATCGCGCGCGCGACGGAAGCCACCCACGGCCGTCTCGATCATCGCGAGGAGGATGAAGCATTGCGCGCCGCCGAGCATGTCGCCAACGGCGTCACAGCGTTGGCTCGCCTCGCTCAGGACCTCGCGTGCACGCGCGTGCTCGCCGAGCAGGTAGTCGATTTCGCCGAGGACGACGAGCGCCGCGGCGAGACCGCGATCGTCCTTCAGCTCCTCGAAGCGCGAGATCGCGAGAGCGACCTGCAAGCGGCCCTGCGCCGGAGCACCGGTGTCGCTCGCGAGGTGTCCGAGCAAGCGAAGAGCATGCGCCTCACGCGTCTTGTCGCCAGCCTGCTCGAACGCACGGCGCGCCGTCTCTGCCTGATCGCGCGCCTCTTCGAGCTTGCCGATGTGACGAAGCGCTTCGGCGCGCCAGTACGCGTATTCCGCGGCGGCCGTACCCGATACGCGGCCGTCGAGCAGCGCGAGATCCTTGAGCGTCGCCGCCGTATCGCGGCCGCGCGCCCACGCGCCCTCGATGAACGAGAACATGAGGCTCGCCGCGACGTCGTCGTCGCCCGCGCGGAGGAGGTTCCGCACGCGGTGCTTCATGATGCGGCGAGAGCCGACCTCGGGGTGCTTCGCGAGGGCGTTCGCCGCGAGACGGAAGATGGCGGGCGCATCGTTGCGCTCGTGCAGGCGGCCGAGGAGGTGCTCCTGCAGGAGCGCGTGAGGCCAGCGGAACTGATCGTTTCCGGACGCGAGGAGGATCTGCGCGCGCGTGAGCGCGACGAGCGCATCGCGCGGATCCATGCCGAGCGCCGCGACGAGCGCCTTGAGAACGACGCCACGGACGTCGTCGCCGAGCGCCGCCGCTGCATACGCCGCGAGCCGGAGATCGGTCGGGACCGCGCGGAGGCGCTCGTCCCAGAGATCGGCGGTCGTGATCGCGCGCCCGTGGAGCGCCTCCTCCGGCACCTTGTACTTGCCGCCCTCGAGCGTGAGGTAGCCGCCACCGGCCCACGCGTGCAGCAGCTGCAGCGCGAAGAGCGGGTTGCCGCGGCTCTGTGCAACGGCCGCGGTGATCGCGTTCGAGCTCAGCGGGAGCGTCGCGCGAAGGAGGACTTCGGTCTCTTCGACGCCGAGCGGAGCCAGGTCCATCACGCGGCCGGCCCACTCGGCGCGCAGCGCCTCCATGCGGACGGCGGCGTCGAGATCGGTCTCGAGCGACTCGCTACGCGCGGTCGCGAGGATGAGCAGACGGAGCTTCGTCGCGTCGCGCTTGAGGCGCGAGAGCGTCTCGAACGTGTTCGCGCTCGTGAAGTGGAGATCGTCGAACCAGATGAGGAGCGGCCGATCGTTGCCGATGCGCTCGAGGATGCGTCGCGCGACGGCGAAGCGGAGCTCGGGCGTGTCGAGGACGAAGCGCTTTCCGGTCGGACCGACGGGCGGCACGGTCCCGGGCGGCGTCGGGCGGAGCCACTCGGCGGCCGCAGCAACCCATGCGAGCTCCTCGCTGTCGCCCTTGTCGACCTCCCAACGATCGAGCAGCGTCTGCTCGACGGTCTCGCGATCGGCGCCCTGCAGCCCGTAGAACGAGTTCACCGCACCGG
Source organism: Pseudomonadota bacterium (assembly GCA_023402175.1). Classification (GTDB taxonomy): domain Bacteria; phylum Myxococcota_A; class Polyangia; order Polyangiales; family Polyangiaceae; genus Labilithrix. Next base: position 2,314 of record JAEXCN010000298.1, read on the forward strand.
TCAGACCGTCGAGCGGCGAAGGCGTGCGGCCGTACCGCGCGCGAAGCGGCCACATGAGCCCGCGCTCGTGCACCTGCTCGCAGACCCACTCGGCGAGGCGGCTCTTGCCGACGCCCGCTTCGCCGATGAGCGCCACCATCCGGTGCAGCGGCGGCTGCCCCGCACAGACGGAGAGCACGAGGTCCATCAGGTCCTGCCGCTCCGGCTCGCGCGCGACCATCGGCGACGGGCGTAGCGAGAGGAGGCCCGGCGCGAGCGAGCGTGCGGCCGCGACCGCGCGGCCCATGTCGGGCGAGCTCGAAGGCTCGGGCGGCGGCGCCGGAGCGCTCGCGACCGTCTCCTCGAGCGTCGGCGCGTGGCGCGGGCGGAACTGCGCCCAGACGCGACGCGCGTCGGCGGCGAGCTCGAAGCGATGCCACGGCTTCTTCGCGAGCAGGCGCTGCACGAAGAGACCGACTTGATGAGGCACGCCTTCCGGGAGCACCGGCGCAGGCACCGGCGTTCGCTTGTGCGCGCGGAGGACCTCCTGGGCCGTGCCCTCGAAGACCTCCTTGCCCGTGAGGACGCGGTACATGATGCAGCCGAGCGCGTAGAGGTCCGTCGCAGGACCGACGAGCGTCGCTTGCTTCCGGATCTGCTCGGGCGCGACCCACCCGACGGTGCCCGCTCCCGCGTGGACCGCGAGCTCCGGCTCGGGAGCGCCGTCGAGACGCGAGTCGTGACGTGACTCGCGCAGCCACGCGAGACCGAGGTCGAGCACGTACGCGCGCGGGCCGCGTCCTGCGCCCGCGAGATCGAGCATCACGTTGGACGGCTTGAGATCGCCGTGGATGATGTGCCGCGCGTGCGCGTGCGCGAGGCCGGCGAGCACCTGATCGACGAGCGCCCAGATCACCGACCACGGCATCGTGGTCGTGTGCATCCACTCGTGCACGCTGCGCCCAGGCAGCGCGTCCATGACGAGGTACGGCGAGCCGTCGTGCAGCGTGCCGAAGTCACGCGCGCGAACGATCGCGGGATGCTCGAGCGACGCGACGGCGCGCGCCTCTTGCTGGAACCACCAGCTCTCTTCCGCGCGCGTCGCCTTCGCTTCTTCCGGCGGCCGGAGCCGCTTCAGCGCGACGCGCTCGTGCGTGACGATGTCCTTGCACAGGTAGACGACACCCATGCCACCGCGACCGAGCTCGCGAAGTACCTCGTAACGATTTGCGAGGACGGTCCCGATCTCGGACTTCTTCGCATCGTCTCCGCTCTTGGGCGTCTTGCCCTGCGTCATCGGGAGTTCCAGGGAAGGAGACTAACAAGGTTCATCGCTCGGGTGCGATCAGACGGTGCTTCGTCGAGCGTCATCTTTCGCACCGCTGCGGATGAGCAAGCCGCGGCAGGAGCGTACCCTAGCATCGCCGTAAGGTCTTGCACGACGTGGTAGGTCCTTCTGCCACCGAGATTCGGCGTCGCGTCGCGGACGGTTTCCACTTCCGAATAAGGAAAGACGGCCGCTTCGTGGGCGTACGACATGAAGGGCGCTGCGCGTGCATGCCCGTCCCCGCGACAACCGGGACCATCGGAAGATTCCGCCCCAAATCGAAGATCGTGCTGCGGCAATTCTCCGGTACCGCGGAGCTCGTGGACAGGTAGATTGATAGCTGCGTCACGTTTCCGGTGTTCGAGATCACCCGTTTCGTGCCGCCTGCCCCTATCCCCATGAGTCGGTGGGGCCTCGCTTCGCTTCGGTCGCTTGCTCACGGAGGTCGAAATGCGAAGCCAAGTGGCAACCAAGTCTGCCGTCATCGTCCTCGCGCTCGCCGGTACGGCGGTGGCGTTCATCATCGGGGCACAAGCCGGAGCGCTACTCAACGGGCGCGTCATGGCGGTCTCGGTGGCCCGCGTTCCGATGCCGGTCATCGCGAGCCCGAAGGCGTCGCCCGTCAACGGCCACGTCCGGTAGTAGTTGCGTCGGCGCTTCGGCGTCCATCACGGCTGGACGCGCTCGAGTACGAGCGCTCGTTCTGGACGCGTTCGAGTACGAGCGCTCGCCAGGACGCGCTCGAGCACGAGCGCTCGCCAGGACGCGCTCGAGTAGGGGCGCTCGGAGCCGAGCGCGCGCGCCATGAGCAACCTCAGCCGTTGTTCGTCGTCGCAGCGCGCGTCGCGCCGAGCTTCTTCACCTGGGGCATCGTCCCGAAGACGTAGTCCCAGATCGGCGTCGACACGCCGAAGCCGCCGTCGTGATCGGCGTGGTGATGAAGCATGTGGTGCCGCTTGATGAACTTGCCGATGCGGGTCGTCTGCTTGAAGTGGTGCACGGCGTAATGGGTGCCGTCGTAGGCGAGGTAGCCGATCGCGAAGCCCGCAAAGAACGGCTCCGCGTAGCGCATGCCACCGAACGCGAAATAGAAGAGCGTGTAGAAGATGACCGCGAGCGGCGCGCTCGTGAGGAGCGGCATCACGAGGCGGTCGGCGTCGTTCGGGTAGTCGTGATGGACGCCGTGCAGGAGGAAGTGCACGCGACGGCCCCACGCCGTGTCCTTGTACCAGTGGAAGACGTAGCGGTGGAGCAGGTACTCGCTGAGCGTCCACGCGAGCACGCCGACGATGACGAGGCCGGCTGCCGAGAGCACCGGGAGCTGCCGCGCCCAGGTGCGGTACAGCATCACGCCGATCATCGGGACGTACACGACGAAGGGTGTGACCGGGTGGATGCGCGAGAACTTCTCGAGGAGCTCGTTCTCGAACATCCGGCAGGTCTCCGGACGCTTGGCGCGGGTGGCTTGGGCGATCTCGTTCACGGGACTTTTCGCTTCGTGACTAGCCGGGGGGTTAGCATGCGTCAGGCCGACCGGCGAGGCCTCAAGTGACGGCGGCCACACTAAAGAGCAACGTGGCGGGGTGCAACCGGCTTTCCGAGGAATGTCCGACGCGTTCCGGGCGCTCCCCTCACCGTTTGATGCAACGCTACGCGCCGCGGTCGCGGACGGCTTCACGATTTCGCCGCGCACTCGGATGGTGCGCGCCCTGCGTTCGCGCGAACGGCGCTGCGCTGTGAAGCGATGCGCGCGGGGCGCCGCCACGCGTCGCGAAGGGAGGCCTTGCTCATGCGCAAGAAAACCCGCTGATTTCGAGCGGAACAACTCGAGGCTTGACGCGAGGGCAAGACTTGTAGAGTACAGGGGCCCCCATGGCCGACCAGGACAGGTTCGCGCGCGCCCTCCTCGCCGTTGCACGTGGTCTCGGCCGCATCGCCCGTGAGCGCGCGCGCGCCGGAGACGTCACTCCGCAGCAAGCAGAGACGCTGCAGCTCATCGCCGAGCGCGGAGCCCTCTCGACTTCCACCCTCGCGACGTTGCTCGGCATCGATCCGTCGACCGCGAGCCGAAATCTCTCCGGGCTCGAGCGCGCTGGGCTCATCGCACGGCAGAAGGGCTCCGACGACGGCCGTCAAACCGACGTGCGACTGACACCGCGCGGACGCCGAGCGGCACAGGCCGTCAGCAGCGGTGCGGCGGCGGCCTTCGCATCGCTCCTCGATCGCGTTCCGCGAGGTGAGCGTGCCCGCGTGGTCGATGCTCTCGAGGTCCTCGTGAAGGTCCTCGACCAGACGCGCTGACACACCTACGCCTCGCCGCCGAGCCGCGCGCGCGCACCAGCCTGATGCGCCGCCGCTCGGACGGAGCGCGTGTGGTCGACGCACGCTCTGATGGGCGTCATGCGTCTCGTATTGCCGCACGGCCGGCGTATTGAGTAGCGTGAGACCCTTGCGAGAAGTGCGACGCGCGCGCCGCGCCGCTCTCGCGGAGGATGGTTTGCATGGTCCGCCGAGTAGGACTCGTCTTCGCTGCGCTGCTCACGTTCTTGTTGGCCGACGCCGGGAGCCGACGAGGTCCGAGCACGGCGGAGCAAGTGGCCGTGACCTCGGCGCGGCTCGCAGCGCAGCTCGCCACGTCACCGCTTCGCTTCGAAGAAAACGTCGGGCAGACGGACGCGCGGGTGCGGTACGTCGCGCGACGAGGCGGAGTCGCGCTGTTCTTGACGGACGCCGGCGCGACCCTCGCGCTGCAGGCGCCGCCCCCGAGCGAGCGATCGACGGACGGGAGCGGGCGGCCGGGACGTTCGCGCGGGCCGGCGGTGGGCAAGCCGGCGGCGCCGGACACGGTGCTCACGCTCAAGGTCGCTGGCGCGCGCGTGGTCGCGCCACGCGGCGAAGCCGAGCTCGAGACCAAGTCGAACTACTTCATCGGCAACGATCCGAAGGCGTGGCGGACGAACGTCGTCAACTACGCGCGCGTCGTTTATCCGAGCGTCCTCGACGGCGTCGACCTCGTCTACCACGGCGAGGACGGCCAGCTCGAATACGACTTCGTGGTCGCGCCGGGGACCGACCCGTCGACCATCGCGCTCGAGGTCGAAGGCGGCGAGGGCCTCACGCTCACGCCCGCGGGGGACCTCGCGATCCACACGCCCCACGGCCATCTCGTACAGCCGCGACCGCGCGTCTACCAGCACGACGCGGCCGGCGTCACGCGCGACGTCGCCGCGAGCTACCGCCTCGCCGCCGACGGCCGCGTGGCGTTCGAGGTGGCCGCCTACGACCGCGCGCGCCCGCTCGTGATCGATCCCGTGCTCGTTTACTCGAGCTACCTGGGAGGAACCAACGACGACAGCCCCACCGCGCTCGCCGTCGACGCGAGCGGCAACGCCTACGTCGCGGGCCGCTCGCAATCGGCGGATTTCCCCCTCAAGAACAACGTCCAAGGCTCGTTGGGGTCGGCCATCGACGCGTTCGTCACGAAGATCGCGGCGAACGGGACCATCGCGTATTCGACCTACCTCGGCGGAAACTCGCTCGATCAAAGTGGCGGAGTGGCCGTCGATGGGAGCGGCAACGCCTACGTCGCGGGCAGCACGGCCTCGACGAATTTCCCGACGACCGCGGGCGCCTACCTGAGCACGAACGCGGGGCGCAACGACGCGTTCGTCACGAAGTTCGCGGCGAACGGAACCATCGCGTATTCGACCTACCTCGGCGGAGCCGAAGACGAAGATCCGTGGGCCATCGCGGTCGACGCGAGCGGGAACGCGCACGTCGTGGGCAGCACGGGCTCGACGAATTTTCCGACGACTGCGGGTGCCTTCAAGACCTCGTACGGCGGAGGAGACGACGGATTCGTCACGAAGGTGAATGCGAACGGGACGGGGCTCGTCTACTCGACCTATCTCGGCGGCGGCGGTCTCGACTTGGCGGCGAGCATCACCGTCGACGCGAGCGGCAGCGCCTACGTCACTGGCAACACCGACTCGTCCGACTTCCCGACGACCAACGGCGCCTACCGGCAGACGCCGGCGGGGAGCGACGACGTGTTCATCGCGAAGCTGAGCCCGAACGGGACGGCGCTCACGTATTCGACTTACGTCGGAGGGAGCGGCAGCGACATACCGTATGGCCTCGCCGTCGACGCGAGCGGCAACGCGTACGTCACTGGCACCACGGCGTCGACGAACTACCCGACGACGTCGGGCTCCTACAAGCTCGCGAACGCCGGAGGCAGCGACGCCTTCGTCACGAAGGTGAACCCAAACGGGTCGGGGCTCGTCTACTCGAGCTACCTCGGCGGGAGCGGCGACGAGACTGCGTACAACATGGCCGTCGACTCGAGCGGCAACGCGTACGTCGTGGGCTCCACGACCTCGAAAAATTTTCCGACGGCGGCGCCGCACCAAGGCGCGAACGGCGGAGCGAACGACGCATTCCTCTCGCAGCTCGATGCTGCTGGCTCGGCGCTCGTCTTCTCGACCTATCTCGGAGGCTCGGGTGACGACTACGGCAGCGCGATCGCGCTCGACTCCGCGAGGACCATCTACTTCGTGGGCGCCACCGAGTCGTCGAACTTCCCGACCAAGGGTGCAGCGTTCCAGGGGACGCCCGGCGGCGAGCGGGACGTGTTCTTCGCCAGGTTCACCAACCCGCCCCCGCTCGCGATCACTCCGACTTCGACGAGCGTCGCACCGAAGGGAGCTCAAACGTTCGCCGCGAGCGGCGGCACCGCCCCCTACACCTTCAGCCTCCAGACGAACGCCTCCGGAGGAAGCATCAACGCGAGCACCGGCGCGTACGTCGCGGGTTCCACGGGGAACAAGGTCGACGTCGTGAAGGTCACCGACGCGGCGAATGCGTCGGCCACGGCGACGGTCAACGTCGGACCGGGGATCACGCTGAACGCGGCGAAAACGAACGTGGCGCCGAGAGAGACGCTCTCGATCAGCGCGACGGGCGGAAGCGGCAGCTACACGTCGTGGCAGATCGTTCCGAACGCCTCGGGCGCGTCGATCACCAGCTCGGGGAACCCGGCCACGTACAAGGCGGGCACGACGGGCAGCACGACCGACACGGTGAAGGTGACCGACTCGCTCGGGAACACCGCGTCGATCAACATCGCGGTCGGCGCAGCAGTCTCCATCAACGGTCCCGCGAACGTCGCGCCGCGCCAGGCAGCCACGTTCACCGCGACGGGCGGAAGCGGCTCCGGCTTCACGTTTGCGTTCGTCACGAACTCTTCCGGCGGCACGATCTCTGTGGCCGGCGCATACAAGGCTGGCGCCACGCCGAACGTGACCGACACCGTGAAGGTGACCGACTCGCTCGGCAACACCGCGACGGCGAGCGTGAAGGTCGGCGCTGCGCTCGCGATCGCGCCGAGCACGACGACGTCTCCGCCTCGCGGCACGGTCGGCTTCTCCGTTTCCGGTGGTACAGCGAACGTGACGAGCTGGAGCGTGATCACGAACGGCTCCGGCGCGACGATCGACGCGAACGGCTCGTACAAGGCCGGGTCGACCGGCGGCACCACCGACACGATCCAGGCGACGGACTCGGTCGGCAACACGGCGACCGCCACGGTGACCGTCACGGCGGGCGTGTCGATCACGCCCCCTTCCCCGTCGACGGCGCCGAGAGGCACCACCGACCTCGACGCGAGCGGCGGGAGCGGTAAGGGCTTCACCTTCGCGTTCGTCACGAATGCGTCCGGCGCGACGCTCGACGCTTCGACCGGCGCGTACAAGGCGGGCGCCACCGGGAGCACGACCGACAAGATCGAGGTCACCGACTCGCTCGGCAACAAGGCGCAGGTGTCCATCACGGTCGGGCCGGGCATGACGATCGCGCCTGCGAGCCCGACGACGCCTCCGCGCGGCGCGGTGAACCTCACGGCCACGGGCGGAGCTGGCGGACCGTACACGTGGACGATCCCGACGAACGCCTCGGGCGCCGCGATCGACGGTGCGGGTCACTACAC
>JAEXCN010000354.1 GCA_023402175.1 Pseudomonadota bacterium
CTGCTCCAGGCCGAGTGACACCAAGCTGAAGCGCTCGGCCTGAAGCCGGCGGCCATCCCACGGCCATTCGCGCGCGTGAGCGGTCGGTCCTTCGTCAGCGGATCGCGGCACGGCGTTCGGTGACGACGCGCCCGCCGAGCGCTCTCGGACGGCCGTCGCGAGCCGAAACAAACGTGCTAGGGTGCGCCATCATGTCGACCCCCCAGGACTCTCCGAAGCGCAAGAAGCAAAAGGCTCGTCGTTCGAAGCAGCTCGCCGAGTGGCGTGAGAAGAAGGTGATCGCCGAGACGAAGAGCGAGACGAAGTCCGCTGCGAAGTGACCTTCGCGCGCGGTGGGCTTGGTAGTGCGGGAAAGCTGCCGTAGTCTCGATCGCGTATGGTCACGTACGAGGTCACCCAGGCGTTACTCAGCGTCGGCACGGTCTATCACGTCCGTAAGCCGCGCGAGGAAGACGTCCTCTACACCGTACGCGGCGTGCTCATGAGCGCGACGCCGAAGTTTCGACTCGTGGAGGGTGACGACGGCAAAGAGGTCGGCACCCTCACGGGCAACTTCATCAAGACCAAGTACGAGATCAACGACGAGGCGAAGACTGTCGCGGCGCTCGTCTTTCCGGCTGTAGCGTTCAAGAAGACGCTCACGTTGACGGTGGGGGACGACGTCTACGAAGCCGATGGAGGCGTGTTCCGCGGCGTCTTCCAGTGCAAGAGCAAGAACGGTGAGGTGATGATCGAGATCGCCAAGGAGCTCTCGATCCGCGACACCTTCGCCGTGAAGACGAACGAGGCCGTGCCGTACCAGGTCGGGCTCCTCTCGGCTGTCGCGATCCATTCTCGGTTCTACGAGATGGTCTGAGCTCGCCGCGCAAACGCAAAAGACCCCCGCTCCGTCGAGCGAGGGTCTCTTTTCGTGAACCGCGCGCCGCGCGCTTGCCAGGACGCGCTCGACTGCGAGCGTTTGCCGGGACGCGCTCGACTACGAGCGTTAGCGGCGCTTCTTCGGAGCGAGTGGACGGACCGCGACGGTCACCTTCTTCGACGCCTTCGTGCGCGTCACGAGCTCGAGCTTCTCGACGGGGACGACGCCGCTCGCAGGCGCGGTCTTCACGGCCGACGATGCCGTCGACTTGTTGTCCGTGCTCGACGTGCTCGACATGACGCTCGCGACCGTCGCGACGAGACAGAACGCGCCGCACGCGCCGACCGCGGCCTTCACGAGCTTGCGGAAGCGCGCGCGACGCTCGGCGACGCGTGGCTGCATCTTCTCGCCGAGGATCGGGTCGGTCGGCAAGAGGACGATGCTCTCCCAGGTCATTCGAGCCGGGCCGAGCTCCGCGGCGCGCTGCAGGAGATCCTGGCGTGAAGGCGCGGCGTCCTCGTACGTGGCATCGTCCGCTGACAGGCGCACGTCGTCCACGACGACCTCGATGCCCGCGCTCGGAGCCGGCGTTGCGAATGCCTGAGGCACCGTCGCAGCGAGCTGGAACGGGTTCTCCGGCGCCGAGGCGACGGTGGCAGACGGCAAGAACGGATTCGATGAATGTCCCACGACCGTCTCACTCGCAAGCTCCAAGCCATCCGCCGACGCGTTGCAGCGTGTGCAACATGGTCCACAATTTCCGCGAAAGAAGGCACGCGCCGGCCCGCTCGTCCCGCGTGGGTGGTCGGCTGGGGTGGATCATCCGTTCGTCATCCGCTGCTGCACACCCCCACGTCGCGGCCTGTTCGGCTCTCGCGAAAGGTGCGCGCGGACGCCGCGCCGATCAGTTCTCGGCGTCGACCCAGGCCTTGATGCCCTTCACGATCGGATCGTCGTCCCCGACCGGCTTCATCGGGTGCTTCGGATTGCCCTTGCCGGTCGGGTTGAGGAGGATCGTGCTCTGCGCCTTGTTCTGCAGGTTGATCCAGAGCTTCGCCTGCGCGCAGGCAGCCGCGGGGTCGGTCGCTGCGGCCCGGAGATCCATCGCCTGGACGGGCGGCGCGGGTGTTTCGTTCGGCGGCGGCTCTTTCGCGTGGCAGCCGAGGCACGAGCTCTGGCCGAGCTCGCCGCCTCCGGCGTCGGGACCGAGATCGTCATCCGGAAGGACATCGACCGGCATGCCCATCGCGGGGAGCGCGCTCGACTTGAACAGCTCGAGGGCGCTGCAGCCCGCGAGCGTCGCCTGACCGGGCGTCGATTCGATCGTGTTGAAGGCGACCTTGAGTTGCCCGGTCGGATCCCAGTGCAGGAGGATCATCTTGCCGGTGAAGAGATCGACGCTCTGTCCTGCGGGGATCGTGAGCTCGCCCTTGAAGCCGTTCACCTCCGGATCCGCCTTCACCTTTCCGCTGCGCGGGAGGATGACGAAGAACGGCGAGTCGATCTTCACGTTGGCGTTGTCGGGGGCGACGAGCTTCAGCGCGGAGAGGGTGAGCGTTCCATTCGACTCCGTCGCGAGGAACGTCAGGCGCGCGTTGGTGAGCCCGCTCGCGACGGTGTCGAGCGGAACGTTGTTGAATCCGCTCTGCACGGTGAACGCGCCGGTGTTCGGCAGCGGCGGTCCGGGCACCTCCGCGGTGAGCCAGTCCGAGACGCGTCGATAGAGGTTGTTCGGTGCGTCCGTCAGCGCAGGCCCGGCGTGCTTTACCTGCGTGAGCAGGATGCTGTCGCCGACCTCCTTCGTCGCGGGGAGCACGCCACGGTACTTCTTGATCGTGACGTACGGGTCCGGTCCACCGAGCCACGTCGGCGCTTGCTGGTAGCTGCCGCGCACGTGACACGTCCCGTTCGGGCCGCCGCATGTCTTGATCAAGTCCGCTTCGAGCCCGCGGAACAGAGGCTCGGGATCGGGACCGTTCGTGCCGCCGCCCTTCGAGCCGCTGTCATCACCACAAGCGAAGATCCCGACCCCAATCGCCGCTGCCGCAAAGGCAGAGGCGAACGCACGCCCGCGCGAGACAGACATGATGAGATCGTGCCCGCCCACGGCGTTCCTTGCAAGTCCGCCGATGGGGCTCGGTGAACCACCGCCGCCGTGAGGATCGACCTCAGCGTGCGCTCGTCGGCATGTCGGCCGTCGTCGGATGCGGGGCGCTCTCCAGCGCGAATGCGGCGCCTACGGTCGCGACGATGACGAAGACGAGCAGGCCAATCCACGCTGCCCGGAGGAGGTCCGCGCGATCCCACTCGAAAAAGGAGAAGAACGTGCGAACACGCCGGCCCACCGTTGCGGCGCGCGCGAGCGGGTCTTCGTCGTGGACGATTGCACCCTGGCCGTCATGCACGTGCTCGAGACACGCCGTCGCGCTCCAGAGCTCGTTCATCTCCGCGCGCGATGCCTGCACGCCTTCACGCATGCGGTCCCACGCGAGGCGCATCTTGGCGGTCCATCCATCGCGTGCGCGCATCGGATGAAGAGGCGCGAACGTCGCGTGGATGGGCGTGTGGGGATCGAGCGTCACGCAGTGCGCGAGTCCGGCTCCGTTGTGGATGACGACGCCGCTCGGCGGGATCGCCTCGTCGAGGTCCCGCGCAACGACGGTGTCCGCGAACGCGAAGTCCGACATGGCGGTCTGCTCGCCGAACGCGGTCTGCTCGCCGAACGCGATCTCCTCGGCAAATCCGGTCTCCTCGGCAAACGCGGTCTCCTCGGCAAACGCGGTCTCCTCGACGATCGCTCCACCGTCGACGATGACGGTCGGCGACGTCGGATCGTGCGCGTGAGGAGCTCGCATCGCGAGTGTCGGTACAGCAAGCGACGAGCCACATCCCGTGAAGATGCCGACTTCGGCCGGAGCGCACGCATTCGCGACCTTCGACGGCGGCCTGTCCGCCGTGCTCGTGCGACCCGAATTCGATCGTGATGGATCAAAGTTTCCTCAGGCGCCGTGGCATCGAATCGTTGCTTTTGCAGCACGAAGCGCGCCTTTTCGTGAGGTCTCGGAGACGCGCTCGGCGGCATGCGCACTGCTAAAGCGCATCTCACGACCTCCGGCGCGCGAAATCGGGCTCGCCTGAGGGCGAGCGAGCCCGATTTCGCTCGGAGGCCGGAGGTACGTTCGATGCGCAATGACCTGTCATATTC
>JAEXCN010000430.1 GCA_023402175.1 Pseudomonadota bacterium
ATCCGGACCTCGACGGCGGACGAGCGCGTGCTCGAGGCCGCGCGTGACGTCGTCGCGCACGCCTACGCGATGGTGAAGCGGAGCGGCGAGGCCTGACGCGGCTTGCCCGACGGCGGCGCGGTTCCCATGCGCAGTCCGCCGCGCGATCGTCGCTCTGTGCTGCCAGGAGCTCACCGCCTAGACTCGGCGGCCGATGAAGCTCGCCGCCCGCGCCCTCGTGCTCCTCTTCCTTTTGGCAGGATGCAGCAGCGAGAAGCCGCCCGCTTCGCCTGCGGGCGCCACGGTCACGCCGCCGGCGCAGCCCCCGCAGCCGTCGAGCGCACCGGCGCCGCCGGCTGGGACCGCGTCGACGACCGTGCCCGTCACGCCGCAGGCGGGGCCGAACCTTCCGCCGCCGAAGCCGACGACGATCTCGCTCGCGCGGACGGGCGACAGTCAGCTCGATGCGATGCTCGCCGAAGGCGACAAGGCGTTCGAAGCCGGCGATCTGGCGAAGGCCCTCGGGTCGTACGAAGCCGCGAAGAAGGCGGCACCGCGCCGAGCAGCGCCGATCGTCGGCATCGCGCGCGTCAAGGTGACGAAGGCGAGCCCGAGCCTCGGGTTCGCGGCCGCCGAGAAGAACGTGGACGTCATCGCCGCGTCGAAGGAGCTGAAGCGCGCGACGGAGCTCGAGCCGAGCTTCGGTCCTGCGCACGTCGAGCACGGTCGCGCGCTGCTCCTTCTGGGCGATGCTGCAGGCGCGGAAGCAGCGCTGCGAAAGGGTGTTGGCCTCGTCGCGGACGAGGCCGAAGCTCACTCCGCGCTCGGCGTCGCGCTCCTCGCGACGGGGAAGGCCGAGGAGGCGCTCGGCGAGCTGACGAAGGCGAAGGACCTCGATCCCGGCAGCGCCGCGCGGCGCGGGAATCTCGGGACCGTCCTCTTCATGCGAGGCAGGGTGCCCGAGGCGATCAAGGAATACGAGGTGCAGGTGAGCCTCGCGCCCGACGATCCGCGCGCGCACTCCGATCTCGGGACGGCGCTCCTCGCGCAGAGCGACTTCGCGCGCGCGACCCCCGAGCTTCGGCGCGCCATCGAGCTCGATCCGAAACGCGCCACCTTCCGCTCGAACCTCGGTTACGCCCTCCAGCTGCAGGGCAAGGTCTCGGAAGCGATCACCGAGTACCGCGAAGCGATCCGTCTCGATCCGAAGCTCGCGAGCGCGTGGATCAACCTGGCGACGGCGCTCTCTCGCGATCCGAAGACCCGCGGGGAGGCGCGTCAGGCGCTGAAGACGGCCGCCGCAATCGATCCGACCGATCCGCGCGTCAAAGCGAATCTCGAGGAGCTCGACGCGCTCGAGAAGCAGCAAGGCTCGGCGCCTTCGCCTGCGACGAAGCCTGCACAGGGCCCGACTCCGAAGAAGTGATCGGCGCGCCGATAGGCGTCCGCCTTGCCGAGCGTGCTCCGCCGCGCTTGTTTCCCAGTTCCTCAACGAGGAAACAAGCCCGCAGAACGGCTCCGCGACATCGCTCGTCAGGCGCGCGATCCATCGCCTGACCAGGGCGCCGCGTCGGGTCGAAAAAGTGATCCCGCGCGTCGAATCGGAGCGTCCTTCGCGGACGCGCCGAAAACGAGATCCGTGCGGTATGCAAGTGCCATCCGCACGGCCTGATTACGTCCGAAGCGCGCGCCGTTTCGCGTGCACCTTCCGCATGTTGGCGAGGACCTCTCGTGTGATGGACGAAGGCATCGCATGTCGCGTCCGGACCATTGCAGAATCCAAGTTGACGCCCGGAGCCGACCTCCCTTAGCGTACGCGCCACCTCGATGAGAGTGCCGCCGGAGCAGCATCCCGGGGCCGGATTCAAGGCGCAGTCGCAGTTCGCAGTTCGTTCAGTGGAAGTGGAGGCATCGCGATGGCAGTGGGCAAGGTGAAGTGGTTCAACGACGAAAAGGGCTGGGGCTTCATCAAGCAGGACAACGGCCCTGACGTCTTCGTGCACTACTCGCAGATCTCCGGCGAGGGACGCCGCCGCCTCTTCGAGGACGAGATGGTGGAATTCGAGATCAAGGAAGGTCCGAAGGGCCTCCAGGCGATCAACGTCGTGCGCCAGGCCGGCGCTCCGGCGATGGCCTGAGACGAAGACGTCTCCTCCTCGCCCTCGTCGCCCACGCGCGTGGGACGGGCGAACGAAGTCGACAACGAAGCGCCTGCTTCCGAATGGAGCAGGCGCTTTGCTCATTTCGCGGACCCTCGTCGCGTACTGCTCACGCAGCGGACAGGGTGGACATCGACGTCTGACCGGCGCAGCGCAAGCCTCGCGTATCATGTGCGGCGCCGCGGATGGCCCCGCTCACGACAGTCTGCTCTCGGCTCGTCGCCGCGATCGTCGCGCTCGGGGTGATGGTCGGCCCGCTGCGGAGTGCCCGCGCGGCCGAAGGCGACGGCGAGGAGAGACCGGTCCTCTTTTCGCTCACGGTCGCCGACGGCCCGCTCGAGCGCTGCGGAGGCGAGCCCGTGCTCGCACGCGCGGTCGCGGACCGGCTCCGTCGCGAGGTGTTCACCGCGCCTTCCGCGGCCGACATCACGATCAGCGTCGCGCCCGATCCGGAGGCGCAGGCCGCCGATCCGTTCCCGGCGCGGATCGTCGCGACGGATCGTTCCGGGGTCGAGCTCGGCCGTCGCGAGGTGCCGGTCCCCGCCGCCGACTGCCCAAAGGCGGTCGAGACGCTCGCCGTCGTGCTCGCGATCATGATCGGCCCGCCGCGGACGACGACCGAGCCTCCGCGCAGGCGCATCGAGCCGGAAAGGCCCGCGCCAGTGTCGCCGCCGATCCAGTACCGTCCGCGCGCGAGCGAGCGCCCGAGTCCTTTGCCTCCGCCGTCGGCGCCGCCGCTTCGCTGGACCGCGAGCCCGCTCGTCGCCGTCGCGACCGGCACGGGGATCCTGCCCGGGATCGCTTGGGGGATCGAGGGCGGCGTCGTCGTGCGCCCGCCGCTCGAGCACCTCGCGTTCCTCGCCCGCGGAGCGTACTGGCTCCCACAGGAGACAGGCACGCGCCCGCCCGCCGACGTCGACCGCGCGTCCGCCGCGCTCCTCGGGTGCTACGAGCCCCTCCGCTCGGCCGCCGTCGTCCTCGCCGGGTGCCTCGGCCTCGACGTCGGACGCATCCGGGCGCGCTCCGCAGGGCTCACGCAGAGCTCGGAGAGCTCCGTGATCGCAGGGGTTCTCGGCGAGGCGCGCCTTGGCTACCGTCTGCCGCTGGGCGAACGCGCCCTCGTCATCGAGCCGTCCGTTGGCGCCCAAGTCTCCGCCATCGTCCGCCGCGACCGCTTCATCTACCGGGACCCCTCCGGACGGGAGCTCACCCTCCTTTTGCCCGCTCGCGGAGCCGTCCAAACGAGTTTCGGCGTCGCCGTTCACTTTTTGTGATGAAAACGCCGGGGCGCCCCCTTTAAGCGGGCCGAGGTTTCCCCAGGTGGCAGCGCTCGGCTATTCCCAGCAGGCTTCGCTCGTCCCGGCATCGCCGTCGGTACGACACTCGAGCGCTGCCGTTCCGTCCTTCGCGGAGATCTTCCGCGAGCACGGAGCATTCGTGTTTCGTCTGCTCCGCCGGCTCGGCGTGCCGGACGCCGACCTCGACGACGCCACACAGGACGTCTTCGTGAGCGTGCATCGCGGTCTCGGCAGCTACGAGGAGCGCAACCAGATGCGCTCGTGGCTCTATCGCATCTCCGTGCGCGAAGCCTCGCGCTACCTGCGAGCGCGCCCGCGCGTGAGCGCCGTCGACGTCGACCGGATCGCCGGGCCTTCGGCCTGGAGCCCCGAAGACGCCGCGCAAGCGAACGAGGCGCGTGCCGACTTCGATCGCTTGCTCGCCGTCCTCGACGAGGACCGCCGCACCGTCTTCGTCCTCTACGAGGTCGAGGAGCTTCCGATGGAAGAAGTCGCCCGCTACATCGGCTGTCCGCTCGCGACCGCGTACTCGCGCCTGCGCTCCGCACGCAAGCTCGTGCTCGCGGCCGCAAAGCGCCTCGAAGCCCAGCGGAGGTCGCGATGAGCCGCCCCGACGATCTTCGCCGTCTCGTCGACGGCGGCGACGACGCGAGCGCGCTCGTAGAGAGCGCCCTCCGCGC
>JAEXCN010000458.1 GCA_023402175.1 Pseudomonadota bacterium
GAGCACGGTGTGCCCCTGGAGCGTGAGCACATGGGGAGCCGCGGCCCTCAGGATGTCCGGCGTGTGCTTCCCGCTGACGCGACCGGTCTCGTCATCGGCGCGGAGGACGCGACGTCCAGACATGGACATCACGAAGCCGTTCTTCACCGCTTCGAACGAGACGGGCCGCTCCTCTTTCGCGGGTGAGGTCATCGATCGAGCAATGAGCGCGCGGACGTCGGCGAGCGCCCTCTCGCGCGGGACGTCGTACTCGCGCGCGAGCGCGTCCGCCGCGCTTCCGACCCCACGACCACGCGCGAGCTCACGGAACGCGACGAGCGCGGAAGCACGCGCGCGGTAGGTGTTGCCCGTCACGAGGTCGAGCACGATGCCGTCGTCCGCGATGGCTCCGAGCGCGAAGCGTCGGGCCGCAGACGCGGAGCGCGGATGTTCACGGTCGCGCTCGAGGTGCTTCATCGGGGCTCCGGACGATAGTGCCACCCCGGTTCGCAGGGGCCAAGGGGCCGCGCAGCTCAGCGCCGGCGCAGGCCCGAGTCGCGGACCATCTGCTCGAGATCCGCGAAGCGCTGCGCGAGGGCGCGGACGAGCGCGCCCGTCCAGCCGGAGACGCCGAGGCCTTCGTTCATCGTGGCCTGATCGAGCACGAGCACGGTGACGTCGTCGATCGCCACGACGCTCGCCGCGCGGGGTTCGAAGAGGATGAGTGCCATCTCGCCGAACACGTCGCCTTGCTCCATCGTGGCGAGCGCCTCCTCGACGCCGTCGACGGTGCGGAACGCGCGGCAGCGGCCCGCGACGATCATGTACGCGGCATCGCCCTTGTCGCCTTCGCGAAAGATGATCTCGCCTGCGGCGAACATCTTTCGGGGAAGGTGGAGGCCGCCGTGCAGGAAGGCTCGCATCGCGTCCTGCATTTCGGTGATCGTCTGGTAGCGCTGCGCCGGGTCCGGCCGCGTCGCGCGCTCGGCGATCGCGCGGATGCGCTTGGCGATGCCGAACCGCTCACACGCCTGATCGATCGGAACGACCCGCCCGCTCGCTGCGCGCTGCACGACGTCGTTCGTCGTGCCGGCGGGGCCATACGGACCGTGACCGCAGAGGACCTCGTAGAGGAGCGCGCCCATCCCGAAGACGTCCGAGCGTTCGTCGACGAGCCGCGGATTGCCTCGCGCTTGCTCGGGCGACATGAAGTCGGGGGTGCCGACGGGTCCCGGAGCGTTCATGAGCGCGCCATCGCCGGAGGCGGGCTGCGTGCGCGCGAGCTTCGCGAGCCCCCAGTCCATCAGGTAGACCTGCCCGAAGTCGCCGACCATGATGTTCGCCGGCTTGAGATCGCGGTGGATGACCCCGCGGTGATGCGCGTAGGCGAGCGCATCGCAGACCTTCAGCAGGATCTCGATCCCGCGCTCGATCCGCTCGACCTCCCCGGGCCTTCGCTTCGCGAGCCAGCGATCGAACGACTCGCCCTGAACGAGCTTCATCGTGAAGTAAGGGATGCCGTTCGCATCGATCGACAGCTCGTGCACCGGAACGATGTTCGGGTGCTCGAGCTGCCCCTGCATCTGCGCCTCGGCGATGAACGCGTCACGATAGAAAGGCTTGGTCGCGTAGTCCTTGTCGATCCGCTTGAGCGCGACCCGCCGGAGGAGGTTCTTGTCGGTCGCCGGATGCACGTGTCCCATCGCGCCGCGCCCGAGCGCGCGCGACAGGATCAGGTGCGGCGGGGAGGGGATCTTCTCGGCCTCGAGCGCCTCGGGTGAGAGGCCGGGCGAGCCGTCGACGGGGATCGACTCGATGACGTGAACGGCTTCGGCCGTCGACTCGGGAAGGAACGGGTTCTTCATGACGGTCTCCGGCTGTGCGCTCAGTGTAGCGGATCCGGTCTCGGGCACACCCGTCGCGAGCGACTCTTGACTTGGTACACGGGTGAATCAATATGGTTCGCAAGTGAACCAACTGCATATTTCCGGTGAGGCGCCCATGTCCGATCCCGCTACCGACTTCGTGACCGCACTTCCGTTCAACACCCTCGTCGGAGTCGCTGCCGACGGTGCCGGCCTCGCGCTCCGCGACAGCGGCACGCTCCACAACCATGTGGGGACCGTTCACGCCGGCGCGCTGTTCACGCTCGGCGAGGCCGCATCAGGTGTCGCCATCGCCCGGCACATCGCGGCCGCCCTCGGCGGGGCGATGCCGGTGACGCGCGGAGCGTCGATCTCCTACCTGAAGCCGGCGCGCGGCCGCATCCGGGCGAAGGCAGGTCTCGCCGAAGGCGTCGACGAAGTCGCCGCGCGCCTCCGGCGGGACGGGAAGGTGAGCTTCGACGTGAACGTCATCCTGGAGGACGACGCCGGCGTCGAAATCGCCACGATGACCGTCGGCTGGTACGTCCGCGCGGCGTGAGCCGTCAGCGCTCGGCGAGAAGCATCACTTCGGGGTCTTCGTCTTCGCGCCGGACTTCGCGAAGCCGCGCTTCTTCATCAGCGCGTCGGTCCCGGCGTCCTTGCCGCGGAACGCGCGGTAGCCCTCGGCCGGATCGATCGTGTCACCGACGGAGAACACGTTCTTGCGGAGCCGCTGCGCAACGGTGGCATCGTACGGACCCTTGCCCTCCGTGAACGCCTGGAAGGCGTCGGCCGTAAGCGTGTCCGACCAGAGATAGCTGTAGTAGCCGGCAGAGTAGCTGTCGCCCGCGAAGACGTGGCTGAACTGCGGCGTGCGGTGGCGCATCACGATCTCGGCAGGCATGCCGAGCGACTTCAGCGTGTCCTTCTCGAACGCGTCGGGATCGATTTCCTTCGCGCCGGCAAGATGCAGCTTCATGTCGACGAGCGCAGCGCTCAGGTATTCGACGGTCGAGAAGCCCTGGTTGAAGGTCGCAGCCTTCTCGATCTTCGCCGCGAGCTCCTTCGGCATCGGCGCGCCCGTCTTGTAGTGGAGCGCGAACTTGTTCAGCACCTCGGGGGTCGAGACCCAATGCTCGAGGAGCTGCGACGGGAACTCGACGTAGTCGCGCGCGACGTGCGTCCCGGCGAGCGTCGGGTAGCTCACGTTCGACGAGAGGCCGTGAAGGGCGTGCCCGAATTCATGAAATAGCGTGCGGGCATCGTCCCAGCTGATGAGGACGGCCTCGCCCTCCTTCGGCTTCACGAAGTTGGAGTTGTTGCTGACGATGGTCGTGACATCGCCCTTGAACCGCTCCTGCATGCGGTACGCGTTCATCCACGCGCCGGAGCGCTTTCCCGGACGAGCGTACGGATCGAAGTACCAGAGCCCGACGTGCTTCCCGCTGGACTTGTCCTTCACTTCCCAGACGCGGACGTCGGGGTGGTAGACGGGGACGTCCGTGACCGGTGTGAACGTGAATCCGAACAGCTCGCCCGCGACCCAGAACATCCCTTCGCGGAGCTTCTCGAGCTGCAGGTACTGCTTCACCTCGCCCTCGTCGAGGTCGTACTTCGCCTTGCGGACCTTCTCCGCGTAGAAGCGGTAGTCCCACGGCGCGATCTTCCGCTTGGCGCCGCTCTTGTTCGCGATCGCCTGCATGTCGGCGACCTCCTCGCGAACGCGGGCAACGGCGGGCGTCCAGACCTCTTCCATGAGGCCCATCGCGCGATCGGGCGTCTTCGCCATCGTGTTCTCGAGGCGCCAGTGCGCGTGCGTCGCGTAGCCGAGGAGCTTCGCGCGCTCGGCGCGGAGCTTCAGGATCTCGGTGATGATCTTCTTGTTGTCGCGCGCGTCGTTGTTGTCGCCGCGCATCACGTAGCTCTTCCAGACCTTCTCGCGCAGGTCGTCGCGCGTGGAGTACGTGAGGAACGGCTCCATCGCGGAGCGCGTGTTCGCGATCGCCCACTTGCCCTTCTGGCCGCGCGCTTCGGCGGCGGCGGAGGCGCCCGACTTCACCGAGTCGGGGAGACCCGCGAGATCGGCCTCGTTGTCGAGGACCAGCGCATAGCCTTCCTCATCGGCGAGGACGTTCTGGCTGAACGTCGTGTAGAGCGACGCGAGGCGCTGGTTCAGCTCCGTCATCCTCTTCTTCGCCGTCGCATCGAGCTTAGCGCCCGCGCGGACGAGCGCGTTCCACCGCCGCCACGTGAGGCGCTGCTGCTCCGGCGTGAGCTTCGATTTCTCGGGCGAGTGGTAGACCGCGTCGACGC
Organism: Pseudomonadota bacterium; assembly: GCA_023402175.1. GTDB lineage: Bacteria > Myxococcota_A > Polyangia > Polyangiales > Polyangiaceae > Labilithrix. The sequence continues at coordinate 4,158 of JAEXCN010000458.1, forward strand.
GTGCGAAGAACTTCTCGTTCTGGACGATCTCGTCCTCGAACGCAGCGAGCTTCGGCGCCATCTCGCGCTCGACGGCCTTGAATGCCTCGTCGTTCATCGTCGACGACCACACGCCGTAGATCGTCTCGACGCGGTCGAACGCGCGTCCGGCGTCCTCGAGCGCCGCGATCGTGTTCTCGAACGTCGGCGCCGCGGGGGTGTCGGCGATCGCGTGGATCTCCTTCCGCTTCATGTCCATCGCGGCTTCGAGCGCGGGCTTGAAGTGCTCGACCTTGACGCTCGCGAACGGCGGAACGCCGCCGTGCGGTCCGGTCCACGCCGCGAGCAGCGGGTTGTCCGTCTTCGGCTGAGCCGTCTCGCTCACGGCAGCACCCGCCGCGCTCGGCGCGCTCGGAGGACGCTGTTCCGTAGCTCCACCACAAGCGAGGACGAGAAGAGCTGCGCCGGCACCGAGATGAAGGACATGTCGCATCGATCCATGGCTCCTGTTCGCGGGGAGTCCGCGTCGAGGAGACCTGCGTAGCGTAGCTACGGAACGTCGTCGAGCCTTCGCAGCCGCGAGCGCGTCCACGGACTCGACGTCGAAGCAGTCCGACGGACGTCGGGTTGTCTCGACGTCGAAGCGACCCTACCGACCTTGGGTTTGTCGCGACGTCGAAGCCATTGCACCGAGGTGCCGCGCGATCGCGTCGACGTGCGGGTCTTCCACCTCGAGCGCGCGCAGCGCTTCGTGCAGGCGGAGGACGTAGTCGGCGTTCGAGCCGCTCGGGCCGTGGCGATCGCGGACGTACTCGGCGATCTCGTGCTCGGGGAGGGGACCGAGGAAGTGCGCGTTGCACCCGCCGGCGACCCACGTCGTGCCTTCGGCGAAGGGTGTCTCCTCGAGCGACGCATGGAGAGCGAGCGGCCGTCGTTCGAAGCCGGCCTGCTCTCGCACGTCGAGCGCGGCGAGGATCTCGTCCGCTCGCGCCGGCTCGATGCGATAGGCACACCCGCCGCATGCGGCGTCGGGATCGGGAACGAGCGTGACGACGCGACCCGGAGCTTCGGGCACGCCGCGATGATCGGGCGAGCCTTGCCAGAACCGTCGCGACCATCCCTTCACGAACGCGCGACGTCTTTCGACGAACGCAAAGGACGGGCGGAAGATGAGCGAGCCATACGCAAAGATCCACATCGGCGAACGCGGGCAGGCTATCACCGGGTGCGCGCATCTTCTCGCGCGGACCCCAAGATGAAGTGGACGAAGCAGACAGGAGACGTCTGGACCGCTCGCGTCGAGCCGTTCCTCCTCGAGGTCAAGCCCAAGGGTGACGGCCGATGGGCGTGGCAGGTGATCAAGGAGCCGTCCCCGAACCCAGCGGCGACCGGCGTCGCCGCGTCGCTCGGCGCGGCGAGGACTGCGACCGAGCAGTACGTGAAGCGGTCCGGCCTCGTCTGATGGTCCTTCGCTGAAAAAAGAATGAGGAGGAGAAGGGGCTGGATCGAACGTTCCTCAGGATCGCCTGGAATGTGACGATCGATCGCCCGCGGACGCCTGGAGTTGCCCTCTTTCCCGGGCAAATCGGGGCCTCGGTCGGAATGTAGGTCAAGGTACGCCATTCGCAAGGCGAGGCTCCCATGGACCTCGCTCGGCTCTTTCGAACCCGCGTGCTCGGTGTGGCGGTCGCCCTCTCGCTCCCCGTGGTCGGTGGCGCGGGCTGCTCCTCTTCCGCGGATGCCCAGACGTCCTCCGACGACGTCGTGACGCTTCCACATACGGACGTGAAGAACCAGGCGATCGGCAACTGCTGGCTGTATGCGACGGCGAGCTGGCTCGAGGAGCTGCACAAGTCGGCGACGAACGAGACGCTCGATCTCTCCGAGAGCTACTGGTCGTACTGGCACTGGTACTTCCAGATCCTCTGGAGCGCCGATGACGTCCCGAACAACCGCTATGCGGATCTGAAGGAGGTCCAGACGGGCGGCTTCTTCTGGGAGGCCTCGCACATCATGAGGTACGTCGGCGCGATGCGCGAAGGCGACTTCATCCCCGAGGACGCGAGCTCGATCACGTCCGGCCGTCAGTCTTCCGCGCTCGCAGCGATCAATCGCTCGCTCCGTGAGGGCGCGCTCAAGGATCGCGCAGCCCGGCGCGATCGCGATCTCCTCCGCAAGGAGATGGACGCCGCGTGGCGCCTCTCGCCCGAGGTCATCGCGCAGCTCGACGCTGCGTTCGGCCGCAACCTCGAGAAGTCACCGGAGATGACGGGCTACGAGACACACAAGGTCCTCGCTCCGACGAAGCTGATGGTCGCGGCGCTCGATCCGGACACGCACGCGAAGCAGACCGTGACGCTCAAGGAGATCCTCCCGTCGTACGACGGCACGCCGACGCCGCGCTACGCGTGGCAAGAAGCGTATTACCCCGCGGATCCCGCCGCGCGCCGCGCCTTCCTCAAGCGCGCGCAGAAGGCGCTGCACGACGGGGTGCCGCCGCTGCTCACGTTCACCGTCGACTTCAACGCGATGCGTGGATCGACGTTCGCCGACATCCCGTCGTCACCCGGTCGTCAGGGCGGTCACATGGTCGCGATGAGCGACTACCAGATCGACGGCGTCCCGGGCTTCGGCACGCTGAAGGCCGGCGTCGACGCGTCGCGCGAACAGCTCGAGGCGGCGCTCGCCGACGAAGCGAAGGTGCTGTTCTTCCGCGTGAAGAACTCGTGGGGCCCGACGGGCGCAGGTCCCGAGCTCTCCGTCTCGGGGCACTACGACCTCTACATGAAGTACCTCGATGGTCCGATCAAGAACTGCCTCAAGCCCGATGGCTCGACGGACCGGAACAACTGTCGCGACGAGACCCCGTTCACGTCGCTCGTGCTGCCTGCCGGTTACTGAGGGCACGACTCGCGTCACGGAGTGCTCGTGCGCCTCTCCGCGCGCGTCAGTGCGTGCACCTCTCCGCTCGCGTCAGGGAGTGCTCGTGCACTTCTCCGCGGGCTTGATCGCGCACGTGTTGGTGAGCGGCTTGCCCGCAAGGCGATCTTCGAGGAAGCCGAGCCACTGATCGAGCGCGTACGAGAGCGGCTTCGTGTGCGACGCTCCCGAGCACTCGAGGTACTGCAGCACATGTCCCTGCGCGCAGAGCTTCTCGAAGCTCGCGCGCTCGACGGTGTTGTCGACGAGCTCGTCGTTCTCACCGAGCAGGAACAGGCTCGGGATCGAATCGAGCTTCGGGACCGAAGTCGTCGGGAGGCTGTTCTCGGCGAGGTAACAGGCCCAAGGCGCGAGGCCGCCGAAGCCCGGCTGCTGTCCGGCCGCGAGGAACGCCGGAGCGAAGATCGTCTCGCGCGTCGCGCCCGCGAACGCGTCGCTCGGCGAGCAAGACGACGCGAGCGCGGCAGGGATCGACGTGTCGTACGGCGCGAGGAACGCGGACGACATGCCGTTCGGCGAGGCCTTGTACCAAGCCTCGTACGTCGTCGACGCCGCGATCATGTTCTTCGTGGCGTTCTTCCAGGACGAGAGCGCAGGGAGGGCCTGACCGAGGATGTCCGTCGGCGGCACGTCCCAGACGCTGCCCTTGATCGAGAGCTCCGGCGCGTAGTGCGGAAGGTAGCGGTTGACGAACGCTGCCGCGTGTCCGCCCTGCGAGCCGCCCATGACGACGATCTCGCCCGGCGTGACGTTCGAGCCGGCGAGCTGCTTCTTCGCTGCGCGAATCGCGTCGATCGATGCAATCGCCGTCGGCTCCCCGACGAGGTACGGATGGAGGAAACCGGTCGGAGCGCCGACGCTCTTCAGGCCGATGTAGTCCGGCGCGACGGCGATGTAGCCGAAGGACGCGAACAACGAAAGGAGGAGCGCTGTGCCGTCGGTGAAGCCGCCGAGCGCATCGTCGACCACGCCCTTCGACGGAGCGCAGGCATCGGTGAACCCCGCCGTGCCGTGCAGGACCAGCATGATCGGGAACGTCCCCGACGCGTCGGGGTACGCCACGAGCGTCGTCGCGTCGACGAGCGCACCGCGGTCCTGCGTCTGATAACGGAGCAGGCGAGACTTGGTTCCGTGCTTCGCGAGGCGGTTCGTCTTGAACGCCTTTTGATTCTTCGCCTCGAAGATGGCGTAGTTCAGCTCGATCGGCGTGTGTGAAGCCATCGACTGGCTCTCGAGGACGTCGCCGAGCGCGGTCGACGTCACCCACTCGTACGGCGCCTGCCCGCACTTCGCGCGCGAGGACGTCGCCGCGTCGGCACCTGCATCGGCCGGCGATGTCGAGGTCGGAGGGGGAGGGGTCGTCGTCGACGACGCGGACGGGCTCGTCTGCTGCCGGTCCGGCGAGCCTTCCGTCGGGGACGGAGGATCCGTCGTCGCGCCGCTCGGACCTTCGGAGCCCGTCGCCCCGCAAGCGATCCCAGCGGCGCAAAGAAGAGAGAACGCAACGGATCGGGCAGAGAGCAGGTGGTGATTCATGGGATGGCTCCGAGGGAGCTCACGGTCAGGCGAGCCCCAGTTTGGCGGCGCGTAGAGTAATTGCTCTAGGGCGCTGTTCGTGTCACCACGACGTCTCGTCGAGCTCGACGGTCGACCCGACGTCGGAGCTCGCGGAAGAAGCCCGCGCGCGGAGGCGCCTTGGGCCCACGCGAACCCCGCGTTACCCCGAGGTTTGTGCTTCGCGACTTCGCGCCCGCGGCAGGACGTCTTGCGTTACGCTCGAAGGCAGCCCGATGCTCTCCGTTCCTGTCCAAGGCGCCATCGAGCAGCTCACCAAGGCGATTGCCAGTCGGCCCGAGGTGACGGACCTCGTGCGGGCTCGATGGAGCAGCGGCGGGCGCGCGCGCGTCGGCCGTCTGCGCGCACCCGAGATCGTCGATGCGGACCTCGCGACGACGGTCGACCTCCTCGAGGCGGAGCTGCCGACACTCACGCAGTCGGCCGACGACGTCGCCGCCCTCGCGAGGTTGTTCTCCGAGCCGGCCGGCGAGGTGCTCTTCACGTGGCTCGCCGCGAGCACGTGGCGTCGCGACGCGAAGCTTGCTCCCCTCCTCGCACGCGCCGCGGACCACCCGAGCTTTCGTGAACGTGTCCCGACGGTCGCTCGTGAACGTGTCGTCGAAGGACCGCTGCTCGACGCGCTCGCATGCGCGCCTCTCCTGGGCAACGGCGTGCAGCTCGCGATGCCGGCGAACGCCGAAGCGCGTGCACGTCTCGAGATCTTGATCTGGGAGGCCGGTGCGAGCGCGGTCGAAAGCCCGGAGCTCGGCAAGTGGCTCTGGGCTTCGCCCGAGACGTTCGAGGTGATGATCCGCGGTCCCGCGCGTGGCGCGCTCCGCGGACGCGTGCTCGCCGCACGCTGCCTCGAAGTCAGCGCGCGTGGCATGCCGAGGGCGACCGATCCGGAGCTGATCGGTCGCACGTTGCAGACCCTCCAGCCTCTCGTCCTTCATCCGGAGCCGCTCGTCTGGGTGCACGCGGCGCGCGCGCTCGGTCGGCTGACCGGGCCGCTCGAGCAGATGGAGGGGACGATCCTCGACTGGGTGCTCGGCGAGTCGCCGCTCCTTCGCCAGCGCGCGATGACCGCGTTCGCAGCGCTGCCGGCAGCACGTTACAAGCTGCTCGCGAACCAGCTCATCAGCATCATCGACTCGCCCGGCGAGGATGCCTGGGTGCTGGGCGCGATCGCCGCGGCGACGCCGTACCTCTTCTTCGAGCGGAGGGACATCTGGGATCGTCTCGCGGCACGCATCCTCCAGGGTGACGGAGGCGCGGTTGCAGCACGCGCGCTCGCTCGCGGTCTTGCGACGCTCTGGCGCCGTGGCACGCACAAGCAAGACGTCGAAGGAGCCATGCGCGCGCTCCGCGAGATGGCGCGCGCCGCACGTGCCGAGACGCTCGACGACTCGCGCCGCTGGATCGAGATCATCGCGATGACCGACGTCGTCGACGGCGCCGAGCGCGACCCGCTCGATCTCGAGCTCGGGCTCGAGAACCTCGTTCGACTCGCCGCGCAGTACGACGACGAGGAGGCGGATGCCCGCGCTGCCAGGTTCGCCGCGTCGCTCCGCGCCACGTTCGGTGAGGCGCGTCGGATCGCGCTCGGCGACGGAAAGCTCCGGCAGCGCGCGGCCGCGATCAACGCGGTCGAAGGGCTCGCACGTGCGTTTGCGCTCCGCCTCTGGGGACCGCTGCTCGCAACGCGGCCGCGCGGAGAGCCGATCGACGCGCCCGATCTCGAAGAGACCTGGAAGACGATCGCGGCGGCGCCGTCGGAGATCCTCGACCTCATCCGCGAGCGACGGCAAGCGACCGAGGGCAATGATCTCCAGGTCGACAGGCCGCTCGAGGTGCTCGCGCTCCGGCTCGGTGGTTATGCGCTCGACGCCTGCGGAGAGGACGCCGAGCTCGGCCCCGGGCGCGGCCCGACCGTCTACGACACGTGCCTCTGGCTGCGTAAGCTCGAAGGTCTCGCCGACGGCACGCGCGAGTTCCCGGCGCCGCTGAAGGGCGCGCTCTCGACGCTCTTCTGGCGCCTCGTCGACATGACGCGCGGTACCGCGCTCGGCGAGGTCGACGACGTCGAGTGGCTCGGCCCGTTCGCGGCGTGGTGGGCGCTCGTCATCGATCGACCGGCGATGTTGCTGCAGCTCGCGACCGCGCTGCCGATGATCGACAAGAGCGCGCTCGCACGGTGCTGCGAGCAGGCCGAAGCGCTCCGAATGGCGGTCTCTTCGGGAGATCCGGACGGCCAGTGGGGTCACAAGGCTGCACCCTCCCTCGACGCGCTGCACGCCGTCGACACCGAGCTCACGCACGCGCTCGCGGGTTTCTCGCGCGCTCTCTCGACGTTCGGTGACGCTTCGGGAAAGCGTGAAGACCTCGAGGCGATGTGCCTCGAGCTCGTGCTCGCGGGCGATCGTCTGCAGTTCGCGCTCGCCGATCCCGTCAAGGCCCTGCATCCGCCGATCGACGACACGATGCAGGACTCGCTCTCGCGGAGCGCCACGGAGAACGCGCCACGCGTCGCGGCGCTCGTAGCGCGTGCGATCCGCGCCCGCGACATCTCGATCCTCGACGTGTGGCTCGCGTCGCTCGGCCCCGTCGCGTCCGCGCTCCTCGAGCAGGCCGTTCGGCAGGCGATCGGTCGGACGCCTGCGGCTCCTCCGCCGCTGAAGAAGAAGGAGCCGGAGCTCATCGAGGGCTACGAGCTCGTGAAGAACCTCGGCGAAGGTGGCATCGGCTCGGTGTGGCTCGTCCGCAAGCCCGGAGCGGATCGCTACTTCGTCCTCAAGATCCCGAAGGCCGACGTGCTCCAGAACGCCACCGAGACCGAACGTGCGGGGATCCTCGCGTCGTTCGTCGAGGAGGCGAAGGCGCTCGCGGGTCTCTATCATCCGAACGTCGCGAACATCATCGATCGCGGCGTCTCCGGCTCGGTGCCGTTCCTCGTCCTCGAGTACCTCATCGGGGCCGACCTGAAGCACTACTCGTCTGCGCGGCTGATGACGCTCTTCGAGCTGCGTCAGGTCGTGACCGAGGCGTGTGCCGGCCTACACGCGCTGCATGCGGCTGGCCTCGTTCATCGCGACATCAAACCGGCGAACCTTTGGCTGCGACTGCCGCTCCGTGGAGGAGAGAAGTTCGATCCCGAGAAACATCGTGACCCGGCGCACGCCACGCCGCTCTCGACGGTGGTCATCGACTTCGGGATGGTGCGCGCGATCCGTGTACCGCCCGAAGTTGGCGGCAAGTTCGTCGCCGGGACGGCGGGCTACATCGCGCCCGAGCAAGTGCTCGATCCCGTCGAGCTCGATCCGCGCTCGGACATCTACGCGTTCGCCGGGACGATCTACAACGTCACCACGGGACGCGCGTTCTTCGACGACATCGAGAACCCGCGCGACCGCATCATCGCGCACATGAAGCGCGATCCGTTCGACGACGCCGAGCGCCTTCGCATGTACCCTGCAGCCATCGCGAAGCTTCTGCGCGCAGCGACGGCGAGGGAGCCGGATGACCGGCCGTCACCGCTCGAGTTCGGCCGCGAGTTCGTCGCCGCGCTCTAGACGCACGAGTCCGAGCGCACACGGCAGAGCGAGAATTCACCGCGGCGTTTCACGATCCGCGCGCCCGCGATGCAACTGGCCCGCAGGATGGCCGCCGCATGAGCGACCTTCCCGAAACGCTCCAACAGACGTGCTCCATCGTCGCCGAGCTCGAGAACGAACGCGCCCACGGAGCCAAGGCGCTCCGGGCGCGCGTCGATCTGGTCGCGACGGCCTCCTCGATGCTGGCGTTCGAGCCCGAGCCGGACTTCGAGACCGTCGCCTTGGCGGAGCTCGTTCGCGAGCTTCGTGACGAGGCCGCGCTCCTCCGCCAGCGCCACCGCGTGGTCAAGCACATGGTGCTCTCGATGATCGACTGAGCGTCTGCCTCGCTCGCGATCAGACGTAGAGCGGGGCTGTCACGAGGGCGACGGTTCCGAGCAGCTTGATCAGGATGTGAAGCGAGGGGCCGGCGGTGTCCTTCAGAGGATCGCCGACGGCATCTCCGACGACGGCCGATTTGTGCGTCGTGGAGCCCGGGCCGCCGTGCGCGCCTGACTCGATGAGCTTCTTCGCGTTGTCCCACGCGCCTCCACCGGTGTTCATCCCCGAGGCAAGGAGGACTCCGGCGATAGTGCCGGCGATCAAGACGGCTGCGACGGCCTCGGCGCCGAGCAGCGGATCTCGTGCCGTCGCGGCGCCCCGGAAGGAGAGCCCGACGACTGCCGGACCGAGCACTGCCACGAGCCCCGGCGCGAGCATGCCTCGGAGCGCTCCGCGCGTGACGATGTCGACGCATCGTCCGTAGGCCGGCTTCGAGGTTCGCGCCATGATCCCCGCGTCCTCGCGCAGCTGGCGGCGGACCTCCTCGATCACCGCGTAGGCGTCGCGCACGACGGCGCGGATGGCGAGCCCCGAGAACAGGAACACGATCGCGCCGCCGACGAGCGCGGCGATGAACACGGGTACCTTCGCGAAGTCGACCTCTTCGAATCGGAAGGTTCCCGCCTGAGGGAGACCGAGCGCCTCGAGCTTCCCGCGCACGAAGACCGTGACTTCCTCGAGGTACGCAGAGAAGAGGAGGAACGCGGCGAGCGCGGCCGAGCCGATCGCGTAGCCCTTCGTCGCCGCTTTGGTCGTGTTGCCAGCCGCGTCGAGGCGATCGGTTCGTTCGCGCGCCTCGTCGTCTTCGCCCGACATCTCGACGATCCCGCCGGCGTTGTCGGTGATCGGACCGTACATGTCCATCGAGAGGACGTAGCCCACCGTCGCGAGCATCCCCGCGGTCGCGACCGCGGTCCCGTACAGACCGGCATGCGCGACGCCGGGGAGGGCACGACCGCCGCACCACCAGGCGCCGAAGAGCGCGAGGGCGATCGTGACCACGGGCAGCGCAGGAGACTCGAACAGGATCGAGAGCCCGGCGATCACGTTCGTCGACGGACCGGTGATGCTGTTCTTCGCGATCGACTGCACGGGACGGTAGCGAACGCCCGTGTAGTAGCGCGCGATCGCGACGAAGAAGAAGCTCGCGATGACGCCAATCGTACCCGCCGCGAACAGCCAGGCGTTGTTGTCGAGCAGCTGCCAGACCGCGACGTACATCCCGCCGATCGCGACGAGGAGCGCGAATAGATGTCCACGCGTCATCGCCGCCATCGGATCGTCGGTCTCGTTCCTCATCCTGACGACGAGCAGCCCGGCGATCGAGGCCACGAGGCCGAGCGCGCCGGTGACGAGCGGGAACAGGACTCCGCGGGCGCCGAACGTCGGGAACAGCGCAACGCCGAGGATCATCGCCCCGATGTTCTCGGCGGCAGCAGACTCGAAGATGTCCGCGCCTCGTCCAGCGCAGTCGCCGACGTTGTCACCGACGAGGTCGGCGATGATCGCTGGGTTCCGTGGGTCGTCTTCGGGGATCCCCGCCTCGACCTTGCCGACGAGATCCGCGCCGATGTCCGCTGCCTTCGTGTAGATCCCGCCGCCGAGCTGAGCGAAGAGCGCGACGAAGCTCGCGCCGAACGCGAACCCGACGATCTGGTGCGGAACTGCCTCTGGCGAGGTGACACCGCCGAAGAGGACGAAGAGCGCGAGCGCGCCGAGCAGTGACCCAGCCACGACGGGCAGACCTGCAGCGGCGCCGGCGCGGAGCGCGAGATCGAGGGCAGCCGTCACGCTCGTCCGTGCTGCGCTCGCGACGCGTACGTTCGCCCGGAGGGAGACGAACATTCCCCACCATCCGGCGGCGGCCGAAGAGAGCGCACCGACGACGAACGCGACCGCAACGTGCCAGGCAGCGTCGAGCCCTTTGGTCTTCGCGTGCACGATGAAGAGCGCAGCCGCAGCGCCGATCGCATAGAGCCCGATCGTCCTGTACTGCCGGCGCTGGAACGCGTCCGCGCCTTCGCGAATCGCAGCTGCGATTTCGCGCATCGCCTCGCTGCCCCGGTCCGCAGCGAGGACGCGCTTCGTCAGAACGGCCGACGCGGTGAGCGCCATCGTTCCCGCTGCCGCGACAAAGCCGATCCATGCCGACACTGCCGTCATCGAAGCACCGGATGTGCGCGCCGCCGCCGGCGTGATGCATCGCGCATGCGCGCGCCGAGCCTCGTGCGGCTCGGGCCGAGGGTACGTCGATTGCACTCCCCGCGCGCATGGCAGGCATTCGAAACATACTCGTACCGGTGGACGGATCCCCGCCCGCGATCGCCGCGCTCGAACACGCCGTCGCGCTCGCGCAGGACTGCGCATCGACGACGATCGACGTGCTCCACGTAGACGCTCCCGATGAGTTCGAGGTCGGCTCGATGAGCCCGCTGGCGCCCAGCGCGCGCGAGGACGTGAAGAAGGCCATGGATGCCGCCGTCCAGCAGGCGAGCGAGATGCTCGGCGATCGCATCGCACGAAAGTACGTCTCAGGTGATCCGATTCGACGAATCCTCGAGGTCGCCAGCGAAGGTGACTACCAGCTCATCGTCATGGGAACCCACGGCCGCGTCGGACGCCTCCACGTGATCCTCGGCAGTGTCGCCGAAGGCGTCATCCGCGCCGCGCCGTGTCCGGTCCTGACCGTGCGTGAGCCCGGCGGAGAATACCAGTCGTTCGCCGAGCGCCTCCACGACATCCCCTCGCTGGCCGAGCAGGTGGAGGCCCATCACTGACCGCCCGTCATTCGGCGGTAGTGAGGACGTCATCGACGGCATCGAGCAGCTCGTCGGGCGGGAACGGCTTCTGGAGATGACGATTCGGAATGCTCGCGAGGAACTGCTGCGTCCGCGAGATGAACGCGTCGCCGGTGAGGAAGATGAAGCGGTCGGCGAGCTCCGGAGCCTCCGCGCGGACGCGCTGGTAGAGGTCGATCCCGTCGATGTTCTCCATCAGGAGATCGCAGACGATGACGTCGTACTTCTCTCCGGAGTGCAGCCGCAGCAGCGCTTCGTGTCCGCTGCTCGCGATCGTCGTCCGGTGGTCCGCGAGGACCATCTTGAGTGATGCGGCGACGCGCGGCTCGTCGTCGACGACGAGGATTCGCTTGCCCGACGTACGCTCGCGCGCTCGCGTCTCGCTCTCGCGCGGTGCATGACCCGTCGCGGCCGGGAGGACCACGGTGAACTTCGTCCCCTTTCCAACGGCGCTCTCCACCGAGATCGTTCCGCGCTCCTTCGAAAGCAGCTCCTTGCAGAGTGCAAGACCGAGCCCGGTGCCTCCGGGCTTCGTCGTGAATAGGGGCTCGAAGATCGTGCTCTGGAGCTCCGCCGGGATGCCGATGCCGGTGTCCTGTACCTCGACGATCACCGAGCCCCGCGCCGAGTGGGTCGTGATGACGATGTCGTTCGCCCCGCGCGTGTTTCCGGCGAGTGACTGCACGGCATTCGTCAACAGGTTGAGGAAGACCTGCGCAAGGCGCGATGCGTTCCCGAGCACGTCGGGGACGTCGCCGAACCTCGAGATGACGTTTGCGCGGCTCCGCATCTCCGGGCCGAGGAACGCGACCGCGGAGCGAATCACCTGATGGACGTCGATGGGAGCGGGCCGTCCCTGCTGCGGGCTCGTGAACACCTTCACGTCCCGGGCGACATCCGCTGCCCGCGCAAGGCCCTCACGGACGGACGCAACCATCTCGCGTAGCTCCTCTTGCCCTTCTCCATACTCGTCGCCGAGCCGCTGCTCGAGGAGCTGGACGTTCGTGAGCGCGTACGTCAGCGGGTTTCCGATCTCGTGGGCGACGCCGGCGGCGATGAGGCCTGCGCTCGCCAGGCGATCGGCCGCTCGGAGACGCACCTCGAGCTGTCGCCGGTTCGTGATGTCTCGGATGTGAACGAGCGTCGCGACATCACCGGCGAAGACGACGGGGAGCGCGACGACCTCGACGGGGACTTCGGCACCACTCGCGTGAAGGAGTCGCTCCTCGACCTCCGGCATCGGTTCGCGCGTCGTGTACGCCTTCATGATGCGCTCGGCGAGCAGCATCCGGAACCTCGGCGGGACGAGCTCGAATGGAGAGTGGCCGATGACGTCGTCGTGCGCGCGTCCGACGAGCTTCAGCGCTGCTGGGTTCGCGTACACGTAGCGGAGGTCGCGATGGATGAGGATGCCGTCAGGGGTCGTGTCGAGCAGGCGTACGAGGTTGGACTCGCACCGCTGCAGCCGCTCTTCCCAGTCTGCGACGAGAGCTCCGTAAGGCCGCGCCTCGGGAGCGTACTTGGAGGATGCAGGCTGTTCCTTCGATGAGCTCATGGCCTTCCAGCAGACGACGCACACGCGAGGCCGGTGCACCCGGCGCGCCGGACGGATGCGAGCAGCAGCGAGCCCGCGCTGCGTGCGCGACACGCACGGGGCATGTACCTTCCCGCACCGTACGCACGGGTGTCACACCGGGCGTGCAGCGCGACGACGGCGCACGAACCGACGTGCTGGCGTCGCTCGCCGAACGGACGGGCCAGCGACGGAGACATCGAGCGTGGCGGCGCCGAGCGCGGCAGCCGCGGCGCGAGCCGGCCGAGATCGCGCGCGGCACGCGCTCTGCAGGTCCAAGCGCATGACCTCACTTCCGCTTCGTCGCATCCTGCCGATGCTTGTGCTCACGGCGGCGGCCGTCACTGCGTGCCACAAGGCGCCGCGAGACACGATGCGGGTGGAGACGAATTCCGCGGTCGTGTCGAACGTCGCTCGCTATCGAACGTACTCGCACGAGACCGCGTCGAGCGCTCCGATCGGCTACGCGCCGACGGCCCTCACGCCGGAGGTGCTCGAGAAGGTACGCTGGCAGATCGACGCCGAGATGGAGAAGAAGGGATACGTGCTCGTTCCCTCCGGCGACCTCGTCGTCCGCATCTCGTCCGGTGTTCGGACCGTCGAGAGTCAGCCCACGGGGGGAGCGGCGGCGGCCGGCGCTCCTGCCGAGCGCGATCGGGTCGGAACGCTCGTCATCGACATCTTCGACCGTGCGAACGAGGGGCACCTGTTCCACGGCTTCGCGAAGGACGAGATCCACACCGCGGTCGTCGACGACAAGCAGATCAAGGAGGCGGTCACGGAGATCCTCGAGCCGCTTCCTTCACGCAGGTGATCGCGCGCGAGATCAGCGGCGGAGGCGGTAGATCCCGAACGCCAGCAGCACGAGCACGCCGGCGAGGAGCAGCAGCGTGCCGAGACGACTCGCCGGGCGCGGCGCAGCCATCGACTCCGGCGTGGCCATCGCGTCCGGCGTGGGTGGTGCGTCGGGCTCGGCGATCGGAGCAGCGGCGGGGGAGGGCACTCGCGGTGCCGGCACGTCGGACGAGGCCGGCTCGTCATGACGCGTCTCGGCTCGGGCCGCCTCCGTCGGATTTGCGCCGTCGAGCCCGAGATTCCCGCTCGGCACTGGAGCGGGACGCAGCGCCGCTTCGCGCGCGGCGAAATCCTCGAGAGCGCGCAGCTTCGTCGAGTCGATCGGCTCGTGGCCGCCGTTCTGCTCGGCCTGACGACGCGCCTGCTGCACGATCTCTTCGACGAGCGTGCCAGCCAGCATCCCGACCTTCGTGGGCGCGTTGTAGACGTCGCTCTCGCCGTCCGGAGGCGGAACCGTCTCGACCCTGAAGATCCCGTCGTCGTCGTCGTCGCTGGCCATCGTCGGTCTCACCCGCGAGGGGTATACCTCACGGCAAGTGAAGTCGATGTCGGACGAGTGGGTAGACGAACTTCAGCGCGATTGCCCCCACCGCCAACAGCAGGACGATGATGCCCGCAATCCGGGCCGCGCGAGAACTATTTGCCCTCGGCTCGGCCGGTACGGCCGCGTCCACCGGTTCCGATGCCGTCGCGGCGGTGGCCACCGGCGCGGCCGAAGTTGCCGCCGGGGACGGAGCGATCCCTGCGCTCGGGGGCTCGACGCTCGGGGGGAACGCGGGCGGCTCGATGGCGAACGAGATCGCCGCCGCTGCCTCGGTCGCGATCGGCGTGCCGTCGACCGGTCCGGCCGCTGCACCTCTTTCCGCGACCGCCGCGACTGCCTTCTCGAGCTCGAACGGGCGGGCGCGCCGCGTCATGACCGCGTCGCTCGGGGGCGCGCCGTCGAGACCAAGCCCGTTCAGGTCGATCTTGTTGCCTGCCTTCAGCGAAGCGAGGACGTCTTCCGGCAGCTCCGCCATCACGGTACGTGCATTGTGCACGTCTCCGGGCGGAGGCGGCTTCGTGCTGAAGCTGACCAGATCGTCGAACGATGCCTCGTCCTTGTCGTCCTTGTGGCTCATGATGAGGCGATCGTGATCTTCGATGTGCGCAAGTGGCGAACGCCGGCGCGAGCTCCCGGTGATTCTACGCGAATCGGGGAAGCCGGCCAGTGTCGTGTGGTCCGCCGCAGCGCGAGGATCCCGAGGATTCCGCTTTACTGGGGCTCCCCGGTCTCGATCGGAGTCTGCGGGACGGTACCGGTATCGAGCTCGACCGCGGCGCCACCCGCATTCGACGTGAAGTCGAACTTCCAGGAGGGATCTCCGCTATCGAGCTTCCCGCTGGCGTTGGTATCGATGAACGCGAGCACCTCGTATCTCGTGACTTCATCGAGGATGCCCGTGATGGTCGGCTTGAACGGTTCCTTCAGCCGGCCTTGCCTGTAGAAGCCCACCATCCGACCGCTGGTCGCTTCGACGACGCGGATCTCCATCATCTTCCCGATGAAGGTCCCGGCTCCCACGACGGTCATCTCGAACGGCAGCAGCGTGTCGTCCCCGGAGATCGGCTTGCCTTCGAGGTCCGTGAAGATGTCGACGAAGTTCGTGTCGTGGAGGAACTCGAAATCGTAGCGGGTGCCGCTGAGGCGGATGTCCTCGGGGAGCGGGTCGGCGAGGACGCGCCGCCACGCGTGGTCCTTCTCGTTGATGCCGCCCTGGATGCCGTCGTACCTGCCTGAGGAGTTGTGGTCCGCCCAGTAGTCGAGACGGTACGGGCCGTTGCTCTTGGGGACGATTTTGCCGAGGAACAGGACGAAGTCTGGATCGACGATGTCGTTGTAGATCGCCTTCGCCTGCACGCCGTTCGATCGATCGACGATCCGCATCTCGAGGTACTCGTTGAGATGCGACTCCATGCTCTTCGCTGAGAAGCGGACGTCGAAGTAGTTCACGTTCGGCGGCGGGCCTGCCTCGATCGGCGCCTGGTCCGATCGGAAGCGATCGAGCTCGAGCGACGCGGTACACGAGGCCGTCGCGAGCGCGACTGCGAGCAGCGGGAAGAAGCGAAGAACCGTCGAGAGTCGCATCGATCGCATCAGAACGTTCCGTCGATCTGAACGCCGCAGCCGTGTGCGTTGCACTGGGCGTTGGGAAGAAGCGCGGTCGCCGAGGCCGATCCGGTCTTCGGCGACTTGGAAGGAGAGCTGGGGACGAGCAGCGCCCAGACGATCGCCCCGCCGAGCAGGGCTCCGCCCGAGATGAAGGAGACGTCGGCGATCGTTCCGAGCGTCTTCGCTGCGGTGCGATCCGATCGGAAGTCGTATGTGCTCGGGCACAGGTCGCTGGGGCACTGCTTCTCGATGTCGCTGGTCTTGCTCTGCGCCATCAGCCCGGTGACGACGCCGGTACCGATGCCGGCGAGCCCGAAGGCGCCGAGGACGATCGGGCCGGCGTACGACGGGCTCGAGCGCGTCGGCGCTTCGCGCGGAGTCGCGACGACGGGCGGCGCAAACGTGAACTCGTGCGTCTTCTGCGTCGCCGGCTCCATCGTGACCTCGTGCACGATCGACTCGCCGCCCTCGCCCTTGACCCTGAATGTGTGACGTCCGGGACGGACTCGGATCGAGAGCTCGGTCCCGGAGAAGACGTAGCTGTTCACGACCGGAGCTCCGCGCGTCTGCTCGCGCGTGTCGACGAGGACACCCGAAGCTCCCGCAGGCTTCTTCAGCGTCGCTTTGAAGATCGCGACGGTCGACGTGAGTGTCGCGAGGTCGCGCTCGATCTGAGCGCGCTCACGGGGATCGATGTCCTTCGAGTCGCGAAGGTACGCCGCGTACGCATCGATCGCCTCGCCGTCGCGCTCGAGCTTCATGCTGCAGAAGCCGATGTTGCCGAGGACCTTCGGCGACTTCGACAGCTCGTACGCCTTCTGGAAGGCGTGGTACGCCTCTTCGTAACGCGCTCCGTCCGGGTCATCGAGCAGGTTGACGCCCGCCTGGAAATGGCGGCGCGCTTCTGCCATCTGCGGGTCCTCGGCCGCGGGCGCCTCGGGGGTCGCGGCCGGCTCGTCGGCGAGCGCGGAGGAGGTGGCGGACAGCGCGGCAAGCAGCGTCCCCAACGTGAGGCCACGCGCCATTCGCGTGTACTTCGTCGATCGCATCACATTCACCCAATACCTTCTGTCACTCGGCGCGAACAAGTTCGCTGCCGTCCCTCGATCACCCCGATCCGCCGCTCCTCTCGGTGCAGCTCCGGGGCTCGGAAAGCGGGCCAGCGCCGTCCCTGAGCCACTCGAGCAGGATCGTACGAGACCCTTCGTCGATTGTCTCCGGCGCGAGCGGCATCCTGCGCGTCTCGAGCTGCTGGATCATCAGCTCGCGGATCTGTCCGTCCCCGGTGGAGCGCACGATGTTCGAGCGTGTCACCAGCGGGAACGGCGCGCCGTTTCGCGGCGGGTTCGCGTGGCACTTCTGGCAGACGGTCTGCAACACCTTCCGTGGGGCGCACGGAATGAGGTCGGAGTCATCCACCTCGACGATCACCACGTCCGCCTGCGCGTCCCCCCCGATGGGCGCTGGTGGCGGGTCTGTCGAAGCACTCGAGCAAGCAGAGGAAACGAGAACGGTCCCCGTGAGGAGACATACGAGCGCGAAGGCTCGCGGGAGGGTTGGCGTCATAGCTCGCGGCGGAACGTCCTTCCTTGCTGTGTCGCGTCGGGTTTCGAGGTCGGCGCCGTAGACGCAGTCGAAGTCGTCTTTGGCGCGTCTGGGGTCGGCGTCGGAGCGGGCGCGGCCGGAGTGTGGGCGTGGGCTTGACCTGCAGGCTGGCGCGGGGCCGTCCACTGCTGGCGAACGACGGGCGCGCCCGTGGCCGTCATGGTGGCGGTCGTCGTGGACGTCGCGGTCGCCGTCGCTTCAGTCGTCGCTTCAGTCGTCGCTTCGGTCGTTGCCGTGGTCGTCGCCGCTTTCGCGCTCGTCTGAACCGGCGTCGAAGCTGCGGTCGGCTCGGTCGCCGCGGTCGGCGCAGGCGTCTGCGAGGTCTTCTGCGTGCGCGTGAGCGCGATTCCGCTGGCGCCGAGCGCGACGAGCGTGAGCCCCACCCACACGGCCATGGCGAGCTTCTTCCCGGTGGTGGATGCCGGCTTCTGGTTGCTCGTGGACGAGACGACTCGGAACAGTGACGCGTTCGACGAAGTCTCCGCGCCGAGGTTGTCACCGAGATCGATGAGCATCCCGGTGGACCGGATCGCGGTGTTGTTGATGTCCGCGGCGAGATCCACGTCGCTCTGGCGGCTGAGCGAGAGCGTCTTCAGCTGCGACTTGATCTGCGCTTGCACCTTGTCCCGCGTGTCGCGGAACAGATCCTTGACGAGCTTCCCGACCTCCTCGCCCGACACACCACCTGCCGTCGCGATGAATGCCTCGACCGCGTCGCGCATCTCCTTCGCCGTCTGGAACCGCTCGTTGGGGTTCCGCTGGAGCGCCTTCGCGATGGCGTCGTCGAGCGCTGCCGGCACGTCCGGGTTCTCCGTGCTCGCACGCGGGATCGGCTTGTTGAGCAGGTTGTAGAGCGTCTTCGCGGGCGAGCTGTCGCCCATGAGCGGCTTCCCCGTCACCGCCTCCCAGAGGACGATGCCCGCCGCGAAGATGTCGGCGCGGCGGTCGACCTTCTCCAGCGTGACCTGCTCGGGTGCCATGAAGGCGACCTTGCCCTTGAACACGCCGTGGGCGGTCTGCGTCGTGCCGACCGCCTTGGCGATGCCGAAGTCGAGCAGCTTCACCGCGCCCTCGTACGTGATCATCAGGTTCTGCGGGCTGACGTCACGGTGCACGATCTCGAGCGGAGTCTCGTCGAAATCGCACAGCTCGTGGGCGTAGTGCAGGCCGCTGAGCGCGTCCGAGACGATCCGCGCCGCGACGCGGGCCTCGAGCTTCTTGCCTTCGCGCTTCAACTTGTTGAGCAGCCGCGACATCGGCTGCCCGTCGACGTACTCCATTGCGAGGAAGTACGTCCCGTTCTCGGTCCCGGCCTCGTGGGTCTGGATGACGTTCGGGTGATTGAGGCGAGCCGCGAGCCTCGCCTCGTTGACGAACATCTCGCGTGTCGCCTCGTCGTTCGCGTGCTCGTCGCGGAGCCGCTTGATGACGACGAGGCGGTTCACGTTCATCGCACCCTGGGCCACCGCGAGATACACGTCGGCCATACCGCCCGTCCCGAGGCGGGCGAACAGCCGGTATTTACCGAAGGAGAGCGCACCGCCCCGACGCGGTGTGCTGGTCTCGTCGACCTCTTCGGAGGTGTTTTGCGCGGTTCCGGAGCTCACGGTCTCACCTTCGATTTTCGGGTTGAGTGATGATTCTTTCTGGGTCGTCACGGCGCCGAGCAGAAGTCACCGCCGTCGGGGCCGAGGGCGGGCAGG